>JAJNAU010000029.1 GCA_021462625.1 Shewanella sp. | reverse complement strand
TCGCTTCTGCTCATAAGCCAGAGCGGTGCGAGGACTTGTTCGCACCTTCCCTAATTAAGCGCCACAGGTGCCTTTTGATTTTACCCCATCTTCAGTGATTCATTCTTCATTTCTTAGTTCGCTGAACAGGGTAATATTAGCTCTGGCTTCCCGGTGGGCCAACTCTCCATTCCCGGCACAAATAGCATCAACCAGAGCTCTGTGTGATTCACCACTCTGGGACAAATCATAATCCTGGTGAGTCATGCCAATGTAGGCTTTCAATTGATAGAGGATACGCTCATACATAGCTTGCATTCTGGCACTGCCGCTGATTTCCACCACCAGCTGATGGAAACGCCAGTCCATCTCACTGACAGCCTTAATGTCAGTTGGAGACTTGATACACAGCTCGCAATAGTTTTCAAACAAAGCTCTTAATCTGAGCTTATCTTTTTCTGAAGCTTTCAGTGCAGCCATTTCAGCTGCCTGACCTTCCAGCGCCAGTCGCAGGTTATACAGCTCCCACAGATCATCCCGAACAATAGAGATCACGTGCCAGCCGGAATAAGGTTTCTGCACCACTAACCCATCATGACACAAAGAGTTCAACGCCATACGTATAGTACTGCGGGAAAGATCCAGCTCCTTGGCCAGCGTGCTTTCCACAATTTTTTCGCCCAATCCGATATGACCGTCAATGATCGCCTGACGCAGATATTGAGTCGCTTGCTCTTCCAGACTTTGTTTGACGATTTTCATGCCCAGGTCATACCTCTTACTTGACTCAACTAAATAGTGGGATTGATTAAAGCACACAGCTTACCAGAAGAATCCTCACCGCCAGAACGTACCTAGCGGATCCAATTCACAGATTGAAGGACAATGGCCCACCAGTCCCCTCCCACAGGAAAAAACCGGGCAGCTTTACAAGAAATAAAAATCGGCACCCAACGCGACAAACAGCACCATACCGGCCCAGTTGTTGTTGAGGAAAGCCTTAAAGCATGGCGCCCGCTCCCGGCCGTTGATCAGTTTCTGCTGATACAGGCCAAAGCCGACAAAGGTGAGTATCCCCAGCGTATAGACCAGACCGCGATCAGCGGCCCATCCTGCCACCACAAAACAGGCCAGCGCCGCCAGTTGAAACAGGGCAATGATATGCCTGTCATAGCGACCAAAGAGAATGGCGGTGGACTTGATGCCCACCTTAAGATCGTCGTCTCTGTCCACCATGGCGTACATGCTGTCATAGGCCACGGTCCAGCACCAGTTGGCAGCAAACAGCCACCAGGCAGATACCGGCACTTCACCGGTTTGGGCCGCATAGGCCATGGGAATGGACCAGCTCCAGACAATGCCCAGGAACATCTGTGGCATATTGGTAAAACGTTTGGTAAAGGGATAGATGATGGTCAGTATGATGCCCACAAAAGAAAGTTTTACCACCAGTGGATTGAGCATCAGTACGAGTCCAAAGGCGAACAGCCCCAGTACCACAAACAGGATAATGGCTTCTCTGGGACTGACTTCACCACTGACCAGTGGCCGACAACTGGTACGTTCCACATGGCCATCCAGTTTGCGGTCGGCAAAGTCGTTAATGATGCAGCCACAGGCGCGCATCACAAACACCCCCACGAGGAAGATCATCAGCACTTTGAGATCCGGCATGCCGTTGGCGGCCAGCATCAGGGCCATCATACAGGGCCACAGCAACAATAAAGTGCCTATAGGCCGATCGATTCGAGCAAGCCTCGTATAAGCATCTAATTTTTCCCTGATATCCATTATGTTAGGCTCCCCTGATACGACTTCAGCCCCATTTTGTCATCATTATGCAAGTAATTCAGTTACTGTACAGGCCATTACTAGGGTCTGTTGACCTTTGAAGATGGTTTTTGCAGCACTTTGTCGTTGTTTTATACGCGCTTTACTCTTTGTTGCAAGGTATTTGCTTAGGCCCCTAGGCGGCACACCTTGCGTCGCGATTAAAGCGCGTCTAGAACGAGCAAAATTCAACCATGAAAGGTCAACAGACCCTAATTTGAGAGTGAACACATAAGCAGTTGTGACTGCCTTATGCACAAAATCGTTAACTCAGACTTTCTGCAGTTTGGCGTAGGCCACCACAAGCCACTTGCTGCCGACATCATCGAAATTCACCTGCACCCGCACCTGCGGGCCACTGCCTTCATAGTTTGTCACCCGGCCTTCGCCAAACTTGAAGTGCATCACCCTGTCGCCCATGGCAAAACCGGAGTCGTTGAACACCTTCTGCTGCTGGTTGAAGCGATTGTTGGCCATGGGGGCACTGACCGATGCCTTGAGGCGGATCTCATTCAGATACTGAGGCGGGATCTCCTTGATAAAGCGCGATGGTCTGGAGTAATCCTCACGGCCATAGATACGGCGGGACTCTGCATAGGTGATATACAGGTGCTGCATCGCTCGGGTCATGCCCACATAACACAGACGGCGCTCCTCCTCGAGCCGATCCCCTTCCTCCAGTGCCATCTTGCTGGGGAACAGACCCTCTTCCACCCCAGCCATAAACACCACAGGAAATTCCAGACCTTTGGCGGCATGCAGCGTCATCAGCTGCACTGCATCGGTAAAGGCATCGGCCTGACCTTCACCGGCTTCCAATGCGGCATGGGACAGGAAGGCATTAAGTTCACCCATGTCCTCCAGCTCTTCGGGCATCTCAAAGGTACGGGCGGCGGTCACCAGTTCCTCAAGGTTTTCCACCCGGGCGTGGGCCTTCTCGCCTTTCTCCTCTTCATACATGGCCTTGAGGCCTGAATCACGAATGACGGTATCCGCCATACGGTAGAGCGGCATCTCTTCGGTATCATGGGTCAGCTGAATAATCAAATCCATAAAGCCACGCACAGCATTGGCGGCACGACCGGCCAGTACCTTTTCTTCCAGCAAACGCTGACACGCCTGCCACAAGGTTAGTGAGTGGTTACGAGCCGTGGATCGCAGAATATCAAGAGTTCTATCACCAATGCCACGGGCAGGAGTATTCACCACGCGCTCAAATGCGGCATCATCATCGCGGTTGGCTATCAGCCGCAAATAGCCCATGGAGTCTTTGATTTCCTGCCGTTCGAAGAAGCGCAAACCACCATAAATCCGGTAGGCAATACCTTTGTGCAGCAGGGCTTCTTCCAATACCCGCGACTGGGCGTTGGAGCGGTACAAAATGGCGCATTCACTCAGCATACCGCCCTTATCCTGCCAGTCCATAATACGACCGACGATAAAGCGGGCCTCATCCATTTCATTGAAGGCGCAATAGACTGAAATCCGTTCACCGTCGTGACCTTCAGTCCACAGCTTCTTGCCCAGACGATCCGGATTGTTGGCGATTAGCTCGTTGGAGGCATTCAGAATATTGCCGGTAGAGCGATAGTTTTGCTCCAGGCGAATAGTTTCAGCACCCGGGAAGTCGCTGAGAAACCTGTGCAGGTTTTCCACCTGCGCGCCACGCCAGCCGTAAATCGACTGATCGTCATCGCCCACTATCATCACGTTGGCGGTGTTACCCGCCAACACACGGATCCAGGCATATTGAATGGCGTTGGTATCCTGAAACTCATCCACCAGAATATTGCGGAATCTGTCCTGATAGTGAGCCAAAATATGGGGCTTATTGAGCCACAGTTCATGGGCGCGCAGCAGGATCTCGGCAAAATCCACCAGGCCCGCTCGGTCACAGGCATCCTGATACACCCTGTACAGGTTCAGCAATTGCAGCTCCATGGGGAAGCCGCCGGCATCGATATGATTGGGGCGCAAACCCTGATCTTTCTTGCCGTTGATATAACCGGCAACCATACGGGGCGGGTACTGCTTCTCATCCAGATTTAGGGTTTTGAGGATACGCTTTAGCATCCGAAGCTGATCATCTGAATCGATAATCTGGAAGCTTTGCGGCAGGTTGGCGTCCTGATAGTGAGTACGCAGCAGTCTATGGGCCAGACCGTGGAAGGTACCTATCCACATACGGCCAACATTGCCACCAACAATCTTCTCTACCCGCTCGCGCATCTCGGCGGCGGCTTTATTGGTAAAGGTTACCGCCAGAATGGAATAGGGACTTTGATCCTCCACCTGCATCAGCCAGGCAATTCTGTGGGTCAGCACCCGGGTTTTACCACTGCCTGCACCGGCCAGCACCAACATGCTGGACTGTGGCGCTGCCACCGCCTCGCGCTGTTTGTCATTCAGACCATCAAGTAAAGAAGATACGTCCATTCCTGCCTCCGCAAAAAATACGCCGGCATTATAACGCAAGCCGCCTCAATTGGGGGCACAGAGTATGGAGCAATTCACGGTTAGCCAAAGCGCGACACGCAGGGATACATCCTCAGTGGCATGCCTTTTGGGGTGACTGGACAGATCTCAGGCTAACCCGTGTTACAGTCATTTCAACCCGCTTTTTCTTTCAATCCAATGTTGTCCATCCAGGCATCGAAATCGACCATATTGGCAGGCAGGATTACCCGGCTGGAGTCTTTGGAGAGTCCATCAAGCTGCTTCAGGTATTGCTCGGCCAGTTGCATGCGCAGAGCATTTTGCCCACCGGGAGCTGAAATCACTTCGGCCAGCGCTTCGATAGACTCAGAAGTGGCTTTGGCGATAGCGAGGATCTCCTCGGCACGGCCTTCAGCTTCGTTGATGCGTTTTTGCATTTCCCCTTCAGAGATATTGATCATCTCCGCCTTAATACCCTCTGAGCGGTTAATTTTGCTCTGTTTGTCACCTTCACTCTTGGCCAGCAGGGCGCGGCGCTCACGCTCGGCGTTCACCTGCATTTCCATGGCGTTTTTCACTGTCTCCGGCGGGATGATGTTTTTAATCTCGTATCGATGCACCCGGATGCCCCAGCTTGCGCCGGCGTGGTCCAGTACTTCCACCACTTTAGCACTGATGATGTCACGTTCTTCAAAGGTGCGATCCAGCTCCAACGTGCCAATCACCGAACGAGTAGTCGTTTGCGCCAGTTGAATGGCGGCATAACGGTAGTCGGTAATCCCATAGCTGGCCTTCACCGGGTCCACCACTGAGATGTAGATGACCCCGTCAACCTCCACATTCACCTCATCGCTGGAGAAACATTCCTGAGGTGGTACATCAATAGTTTCTTCTTTGAGATCATGGATATATGACACCTTATCGATAAAGGGCACCAAGGCATGAAAACCGGCATCCAGCGTGCTGTGATATTTCCCCAAGCGCTCCACCACATAGGCGGATTTGGTGGGCACCAGCCGAATAGATTGCAGCAGCTTGATGATAAACACGGCGAAGATCAGCCCCCAAATCGCCATTACAATCAGATCATTATCTACCCCTGCTATCATTGCTGATCTCCTTTTGCTGCCTTGGTGACTTCACCTATACCGGCAAAAAAACCTTCCAGTTTGGCCAGCTCAGCCGGCACCACAGATACATCTGCTTTATCCAGCACCTTGCCAAGCTGATCGATAAACTGTTCTTTAAGCTGCATATTCATGGCATCCTTTCCGCCTTTGGCTGCCAGTGCCTGAGCCACCATAGCCATCCCCTGGGCCTGTGCCCGGGCAACGATGGCAATCTCCTGAGCCGTGCCCTTGGCTTCGTTGATGCGCTTCTGCTTCTGGCCTTCAGAGATGTTGATGGCTTCCTGCCGCTCACCTTCAGAGAGGTTAATCATGGCCGCCTTTTCTGCATTTGCCAGCGTGATTTCGGCGCGCTTGCTGCGCTCAGCTTCCATCTGCTTTTCCAGGGTGTGGATAACATGATGTGACGGGGTGATGTTCTTAATCTCATAGCGCAGCACCTTTATCCCCCAGGGATCTGAGGCCTTATCGATTTCCCGTACTATGGATTCATTGAGTTTTTCCCGCTCGGAGAAGGTTTCACTCAGGGTCAATTTACCGATCTCTGAGCGCATGGTGGTCTGCGCCAGATTCACCGCCGCCAACCGATAATCTTCAATGCCATAACTGGCCAGCTGACCGTCCATCACTTTGAGGTATACCAGACCATCCACCGTCAGCTGGGTATTATCTTTGGAGATACAGCTTTGAGGCGGCACATCCAGTACCTCTTCGCGGATGTCGTGGCGATAAGCCACCCGGTCAAAAAAGGGGATCAGAAAGTAGAAACCCGGCTGCAGCACGGCGCGGAATTTCCCCAAACGTTCTATCACCGCCACCTCCCGCATGGGGACAATCAGCAACAATTTGTAAATCAGAAACAGCACAAACAGGAGTGCCAGTGTCAATTCAAACATAGTTAGCTTCCTTCTTATTTGCCGACCACTGAGAACAGAGATCAGTATTTGTCTGACTTCAGCGGCTCCACCACCAAGGCAATATTTTCACGACAAATCACTTTTACCTGAGTACCGGGGTGGATCTCACTGCCATCCCCCAACGCCGGCCATTCTGTACCCTGAAATTCTACCCGCCCCTGATGCTGACCCGGTCCGATCGTCTGTTTCACCAAAGCGGGTCGCTGGAACATATCTAGCTCTTCATCTGTGTTATCTACATGGGCATCGCCGCCGAACAACTTTTGCGTCAGGCTGCGAAATGCCAGTAACAATATGATGGAGGAGATAAACCAGAGAGTCAGACTTTGCGACAGGCCACTGACCAGCCCGATAGCAGTGGCCGCCGCCACGATAAGACAGGCCGTGCCAAGCAGCACCACGACGCCACCGGGAATAATCAGCTCGGCGAGCATTAAAATCACCCCCACCGCAGCCCACACAAAGATAGGATTGGATAATGTCATAATTCCCCCATTCCAGATCGGGCTCCTGCCCAATCAATCGCTGAACCTAAACCTGTCTCCGGACATAAGTCAATCACTTGACATAATATGTCATATAAATTTCCACTCGCCTATCAAAATATAACCAGCGCCAAAATCACTTACCGAGCCTAAAGTAAAAAAGGCACCATAGGCGCCTTTTTAAAAAATACAAACTTAGTCATTAGGGTCTGTTGACCTTTCATGGTTGAATTTTGCTCGTTCTAGACGCGCTTTAATCGCGACGCAAGGTGTGCCGCCTAGGAGCCTAAGCAAATACCTTGCAACAAAGAGTAAAGCGCGTATAAAACAACGACAAAGTGCTGCAAAAACCATCTCCAAAGGTCAACAGACCCTAATTCAGCAGCTTACGAGCAGCTTCAACCACAATGGAGACTGCCGTGTTTTCGGTTTGCTTCATGGCCGCCTCATCGGGGATCTCCTGCTCAGTGCGGTTAACTATCACACCAGCCACGCAGGCGGCACGCCAGCCATTGGTGGCACACATGGTAAACAGGGTGGCGGACTCCATCTCGTAGTTAAGCACCCCCATGGCCTGCCACTCTTGCATGGAACCCACAAAACGGCGGGTTACCCAACCACTGACAGTATCGTAACGCTCCTGTCCGGGATAGAAGGTATCGGAAGAGGCAGTCACGCCGATATGCGGCTCAGTACCTGCATCACGACAGGCAGTCACCATCGCGGTAGTGCACTCAAAATCCGCCACCGCCGGAAACTCCATAGGCGCAAAGTGCAGACTGGCTCCATCGAGACGCACAGAGGCTTGGGTCACAATTACATCACCCACTTTCACATCAGGCTGGATTGCTCCTGTGGTCCCCACCCGCAGGAAGGTTGTCACACCCAGTTGTGCCAACTCTTCCACGGCAATGGAAGTTGAAGGGCCGCCGATACCGGTAGAGCAAATCACCACAGGTTTGCCTTCCAGATATCCCAGATAACTGGTGTATTCCCTGTGACTGGCCAGAAAAGTGGGGGTATCCATCAAGTGTGCAATACGCTCGACCCGTTGTGGATCGCCGGGAACGATTGCCAACGTGGCGCCATCGAGCATGGCTTTGGTTAATCCGAGATGAAAAACGTCAGACATCATACTTGCCTCTGTGAAAATACTCAGTGCCATGACTCTAGGGTCTGTTGACCTTTCATGGTTGAATTTTGCTCGCTCTAGACGCCTTTAATCGCGACGCAAGGTGTGTAGCCTAGTGGGCCTAAGCAAATACCTTGCAACAAAGAGTAAAGCGCGTATAGCCGAGCCCTTCGGGCAGCGTTTGTCATCGCTTTCTACTGCATTAACGCTCATTTATGTAGAACAACTACACCACAATCGCGTTGCTTTGTATAAAACAACGACAAAAAACTGCAAAAACCATCTTCAAAGGTCAACAGACTCTAGCGATTTCAGCATCACTTAATTGTTAGCCTGGTCACATTTGGTGGGATGGGAATAACCTGCAGCTTATCTGACTCAACTGTAACGGAACAGGCTTTGTTTGGCGTTCTGCGCAAAAAACACGCTAACAGGGTGCACCACCCACCACACTTTCACGCCACAACTTGATCATAATCACATAAATCAATAGGGTGGAAGCGTAGGTTTAAAATAGGAATGAGTTGCGACAACTGTTAAGGGGAGGGAAAATGTTTCCAGAATACCGCGGTCTGATAACCGATCTGAAGAATAAAGACCATCACTTTCAAAACCTGTTCGACAAGCACAATGAACTCGATGAAAAGATAGCCGAGCTGGAAAAGCATCCTGCCGAGTTCTCCGGAGAGTTGCACTCCATGAAGCAGGAAAGATTGGCATTGAAAGATGAGTTGTTCAAGATACTGCAGAAATATAACAAGTAAGATGTACCGAAATATGTAAAGGGCACTTTTCCAGTGCCCTTTTTTCATTCTGTCATTAATTCTGCAGCGCCTGAGTCAGTGCTTCGGCTGAATCAAGGTACTGAATATCAAGTACTTTCAAGCCATCAAGTTTAATCAGTGCGGCTTTATCTTTCTCCGAAGGCAGCGCTGCAGTTGCTTCACCTTCGCGATCCAAGGCAATGGCAAAAGGCAATTGCTGCAGCTGGGGAATCGCTACAAATTTGGCAATCAGACCCGGCATACGGCTGATATCGGCCACATATAGCAGATCAGCAGGGATCTTGTCGCCCATGGCTTCCAGACTGGCCTGAATGATCTCGCCGCCTTTCATGTCCCGGCTGAACAGTAGCGTGGCGGTATCCGCGTTGAGCTGCCGCAGCTGCTCATTCTGATCGGCAAGTTCAATCGCGGTAACACTCTGCCCCTGAGTCAGGGTTGCCGCATTGGCAGCCATGGCAGCCATCATCCCCATGGCCAACAGTAATTTCTTCATGAATTCCGCCTCCCGGGCGTAAGTTATATTTTTCTGTCTCAAACCACTTTATTGTGGTTGGTTGAAGCCAAGCTTATCCAAAACCCCTGACGGGCTCATCTGCATAACCCGATAAGCCGATCTGACTCACATTTCACGCAGCGACAGGCCGAGCCAATGAGCAGATCTGCTGATGCACTTTACTCAAATAATGGGTAGCGTGTCGGCAACGCTCTGGGTAATACCCATTTCATTTACTCGTTGATCTGTTTCAGTGGGGCCTGAATTGAGCAGACTATTAATGAAATTGCTATAAAAAGAATGAAGCGATTGCAACCGCGTTAAATACCGACTTTTCCTCGCCCATCTGTATATTACTGGATATTACTGGGATGCGCAGCTCCCCGCTTCAGCTATGGAACTCACATGATGATTTGGCAGTTTAAACCTTTTAATGACCTCACTCTGGATGAACTCTACAGGATACTTAAAACCAGAGTGGATGTGTTCGTGACCGAGCAAGCCTGCGCCTACAGCGAACTGGATAACAAGGACAAAAATCCGCAGCTCAGGCATTTGTGGTGCGAGGACGAAACAGGGCAGGTGCTGGCCTATGTGCGCCTGCTTCCCCCGGGACTGAGTTATCCCCAGGCCAGCATCGGCCGGGTGCTGGTGGCCACGCCTGCCAGAGGTAAAGGGTTGGCGCGGGAACTTATGGCCAAAGCCATAGCGCACACCCAGGCACTGTGGCCGGATGCCGGTATTCAGATAGGGGCTCAATCCTATCTACATGGTTTTTATAGTGGTTTAGGATTTACGCGGGTATCTGAAGAATACCTAGAGGACGGCATTCCCCATATAGATATGATTTACGTTAAGTGAGTTGAAGCGATTGCTTCAGTGATAGTGTGAATGACTGTCTTAATGGCAAGTTTGAAGAGCGGCAACTAAGGAAGGTGCGAACAAGTCCTGAATTCAGATAATCAGTGCACCACTCTGGCTGACGGGCAAATTCGAGTTCAAGGTATTCAGGTGCAGCAAGGCGACTTGCCTTTCAAAGCACAATTCCACAGCAATGGTGTTTACCCGAAAGCCCCGAAGGGCAAGGCTGACAGTCCCATTTGCTTTGTTGCAGCTCTCGCTAAGGACTTTTGTTAAGAACTTTTGCTAAGGGCTTTTGCTAAGGGCTTTCGCTAAGGGTTCAGGCCATTAACGTCGAGTTGCATCGTGCATCTAGGGACTGTCAACTGCAGAGCACGCACGGGACTTATTCGCACCTTCCCTAAATTTCGGCAGCGTATCACCCACGCGCAGGGAGATTTAACAAATTTAATTTTCTCCATCATCTGCCTGTCATGCTACGATGCCCTTAATAAGGCTCAAAACCCACTATCACTACCCCCTATGCCAAATTTAACTATCACTGCAATCACATCGTCTACGACCAAAAATCCAAAATATACTACCGTACACAGTCTGTGGCAGGATCTTCAGAAAAAACAACAGCGCAACGCCCGTTACTCGCAAAAGTTGGATAACTTTTTTGCCGAATTTGAGCAGCATGTCGTCCCTGTAGAGCGACAAATATGTGAAGCCACCGCGGCACTGATCCAGCACTTAATGAGCTTTATTGAGCGTAAAACCATTAAAGGGGCTGCCCGGGAAACCCTGTACTCATGGATTGAACAACAGCTCGAACAGCTTGATACCAATCCATTTAACCCCATTAGCATTACCGAGTTGCGACAACAGTTTCAGGACAAGCTCGCTCAACAACAGCGGACCCTCCCCGATCTCAACGAGCAGGAGGTGATCTTATTTCGCGAATTCCTGGCGGACATGTTGGGCCAGGATCCCGGCTGTGACACCGAACAGTTACTGAAGTTAAGCCGGGATCCCCAAAAATTAGAAGCCTTTATCAACGCCAAGCTGGCAGAGCACAGATCGACTCAAGCTGAGTTTGATGAGTTTGATGAGTTTGATGACGATGAGGATATGGAGTTTAATGCCCATGGTTATCATCAGGCATTCAGCGCCAACCCCAGGCATCCGTCAAAGTACCAGCGCCTGTCGTTATTTGAAGATAAAAATATCTCAATGCTGTACCGGCGCCTGGCCAAGCAGTTGCACCCAGATAAAGAGCTTGCCCCTGAGCTGAAACAACATAAAAAGAAGCTGATGCAGCAACTGACGGATGCCAAAAAGCAAAAAGATCCGATTGCCATGCTACTGCTGGCACAAGCGCACATTCCCGATCTTGAACTGGATATTGATGACAACTGGATAGCAGCACTGATCGCGGCATTAAAAGAAAAGATCCGCGAAGTTAACGCCGAGCACCGCCAATTGCAGCACGGTAACGAACTGACGACCTACATATGGAACCACTTCGGGGGCAGCAAAAAGCAGCGAGCACTCAATTTAGATAAGTATCGCCAGGCACTCATGGAGGATATTGACACAATTTATGCTGAGATCGCCAAACTGAGCAGCGTCACCAGCATGAATGCCAAGTTAAAACAACGCAACCATAGTGCTGCAATGCTCGATTTTTCCTTAATGGAGTTGGACGAGATATTCGGCAGCCGCTAGTTCGATATCCGGCGTACCGACAGACCACGACAAAGCGCAATCAACCTGTCTGTTTCGTCGGCACGACTTGCAGGACGGCGGAGGCGCAAGCCCGTAGGCATAAATAGAAGCAGGTATGCAGTATCACACCTTTGTACTGGATGACTTAAGCACGCTTGCAGAGTCTGTGCAGGTGGAATACGATTTCTAGGGCAACAAGTATGGTGTGGATGGCATTTAGCAAAACACCTTCTCTGTGATTGCCCAGTACCATTTCTAACCGTGGCTTAGCTGTATTGTAAAAAGCGTTTAGAAGGTATTGAAAGTCAAGGGCTCCGCAATGCGGGGCCTTGTGTTTTTTTGAGTCAGCTACAGTTCCAGCAGCTCGGATAAATCGCGCAATTCCATATGAGGCAGACATCCGCTACCGGGTTGGGTGGGCCGCGCCCCCACCGCAGGATTGAGCCAGGCAGCTTGGCAACCGGTTCTTCTTGCCCCCTGCACATCTGACTGCCAACTGTCACCCACATGCAGGATATTGGCTGGTGCCACCCCAAGCTCGTCAATTACCTGCCTGAACATATCAGCAAAAGGCTTCTTTCTGATCCCTTTCCCCGGGTGCACTACCTTGCGCAACAGAGGTGTCAGTCCGATACGTGCGGCATCCACATTGCCATTGGTGATCCCGGCCAGCATATACTTTTCATCCAGTTTGGCCAGCAAGGCCAGCACGTCGTCTGAAACCTTGAAATTACTGCGGTGGTGAACAAAACACTCCATCGCCTGTTCAACTTCCTTTCTCAGTTGCTCACCGCTGAAGCCCCAGCCGGTCAGCGCCCGGGTCAACACCGCTTCGCGACAGGCGGTGGTGTCGTGTAGCAGCTCAGGTTGCGATCTGAGAACCAGCCGTTTGCAGGCCAGCCAGTCTTCATCCTGCCACTCATGAGCCGCCGCAAAACGACTGCACAGATGATTGGTCAACGCCACTGTGGCGGCGCGAATAACAGGACGGTTGTCATATAAGGTGTCATCCAAATCAAAGGACAGCACGCAGCAAGGCTCAGGTCTGATATAGAACTTCATTTGTTCCCTTTTTTGGCACGCGGATGGGCGCCATCGTAAACCCAGGCCAGATGTTGAAAATCCAGATTCGTGCAGATCTGGGTAGTCGACAGATTGGCATGTCCCAGCAGTTCCTGCACCGCGCGCAGATCGCCACTGGATTCCAGCATATGGGTGGCAAATGAATGTCTGAGCTTGTGGGGGTGCACCCTTACACCTGTGCCCTGCTCGGCCCCCCATTTGGCCAGTCTTGCCTGAATACTGCGGTGGGACAAACGGGCCCCACTTTTAGCCACAAACAAGGCCTCATCCTGACAGGCAAAAGTGCCGCGCACCTTTAGCCAGTCCTGCAATGCGAGAGCCGCTTTGCTGCCCACAGGCACGATGCGCTCTTTGCCTCCTTTGCCCATGACCCTCACCTCACGGTTGGCTAGCGACAGATTGGCCAGATCCAGTGCTGCCAGCTCAGCCAGACGCAGGCCGGAAGAGTAAAACAACTCCATGATGGCATGATCCCGCAGCAACAGCGGGTCATCCCCCTGCATGTCGAGCAGCGCGCTGACGCCATCGGCATCCATATTCTTGGGCAGAGTCTTGTGTTGCCTGGGGGTTTTCAGGCTGCGCGCCGGAGAGGCTTCAAGCACCTTTTCCCGCAACAGGAAGTCATAAAACTGTCGCAGGGCCGAAAGGGATAGGGCAATAGAGCGCGGGCTCAGGCCCTTACGGTGCAACCTGGCCAGCGTCTGCTGCAGATCATCGCGACTGGCAGTCAACAGCGAGAACTCTACCCCCAGAGACTTAATGCGCTGCAGTTCAAACAGGTAATTGCGACAGGTGAGCGGCGACAATTGCCGCTCGGCAGAAAGATAGCTGTGAAATTGTTCCAGCCAGTGGCTGTCTTTGTCTGTCATGGCACTACCGTCAAAGTTTGGGCAACAGATGCTCCAGCATTAACCTTAGTTGCTCCATCAACATGTGGTCCATCTCTGGGTGGAAATAGCTACCATCATGACTGGCGATGGCAAAAATCACCCGGCCACAGTCGTGGGACAGGCGGGTCAGCGCCACAGACCCTACATCTGTGCCAAACAGTCGCTGGGACTCTTCCAGGGTAAGACGACCAAAGTAATAGCCGGAATCGAGACGCTTGCGCCAGATATCGGTCAGCATACTGTCCAGATCATGCACTGTAATTAAGCCTACATGGCTGAAACCATACTGGGACTGCAACTGGGTAGAGAGCAATTGCCGCAACTCATCCATGTCCTCGCAATCCAGCAGTTCGCTGGACAGGGCGCAATTGAAACGGAAGATTTTCTCGTTGCGGGACGCCATGGACAACAGCTGAGTGATCTCTTCCTCCAGCTGGTTGACCCGACCACGCAGCAGCTCCTGACGGCGCTCAACCAGAGACACCACACCACGCTCGGCATGCGGCAGCCTCATGGCCAGCAGCAATTCAGGGTATCGCTGAAAAAAATCGGGATTATCTAGCAGATATTCGCGGATAATGGCTTCATCCAACAAACCTGCGTCCAACTCTGCGCCTGCGCAAGCCACTTCAAGCACAGACTGCTTGGTATCACTCATAACTGAATTTGTCCGTCATACACCTGCTCGGCAGGTCCTGTCATCCATAAAGGTTTACCTTCGCCTTCCCAGCTGATGGAAAGGCTGCCACCGGGCAAGTCTACCTTAACCTGCTGTCCAAGTTTACCCTGCAACCGACCTACAACCACGGCGGCGCACGCACCACTGCCACAGGCCAAGGTCTCGGCAGCGCCGCGCTCGTATACCCGCAGCTTAATATGATCTTTGCTCATTACCTGCATAAATCCAACGTTAACGCCTTTGGGGAAACGCTCATGCCGTGTCAGTTGACGGCCAATACCATCGATATCGGCGGTCGTCACATCTTCAACATCCAGCACACAGTGAGGATTCCCCATGGATACGACACCACACAGGAAGGCCTGTTGGCCAACCTGCAGCAGATAAGTCTTTTCCGTTTTCTTGGCCTTGAAGGGGATCTGCGCCGGCTCCAGCACTGGCACGCCCATATTGACCGTGATGCTGCCGTTGCGCTCAATTCTCAGGACCATCTTGCCATTGCCGGTACTGACACGGATCTTATGTTTGTTAGTCAATCCCTTATTGCGAACAAAGCGGGCAAAACAGCGAGCGCCGTTACCGCATTGTTCAACTTCACTGCCATCGGCGTTGAAGATCCGGTAATGAAAATCCAGATCCGGATCATAGGGTGGCTCGACCAGCAAAAGCTGGTCAAACCCTATACCAAAATTTCTGTCAGCCAAGCGCTTGATCTGCTCAGGCGAAAAAAACACATTCTGGGTTACGCCATCGACGACCATAAAGTCATTGCCAAGACCGTGCATCTTAGTGAAATGGATCAAGTGAGGTTTCCTTTCGCACAGCCGCCAGCGGCGGCCACTAACTCGTTAACTTAGCGTCAGTTTACGGCAGCAGATGCTCATCTTGCCAGAGCTGAGTCAATTTTTCCCGTTCGCGCACCAGATAATGCTGACTGCCGTCCACCATCACCTCTGCCACCCGCGGGCGGGAGTTATAGTTGGAGGCCATGGTAAAGCCATAGGCACCAGCGCTGCGTACCGCCAGAAGATCTCCGGCCTGTACATTCAACTGTCTATTTTTACCCAGGAAGTCACCTGTTTCACACACAGGACCAACAATATCGAACGAGCGGGTCTGGCCACTGCGGGGAACCACAGGAATAATCTTCTGCCAGGCGCTGTACAGCGAAGGACGGATCAGGTCATTCATGGCGCCATCTACGATCGCAAAATTTTTGTCGCTGTTTTCTTTCAGGTACAGCACCTGAGTCACGAAGATCCCGGCATTGGCGGCAATCGCGCGGCCCGGCTCGAAAATCAGCTTAAGATCGCGACCGGCAAATTTAGCCAACAAGGCCTTGGCGTAATCGTCCGGATGAGGCGGGGTTTCTTCATCATAAGTAACCCCCAGGCCCCCCCCAACATCAAAGTGTTCAATCACTATGCCCTGCTCTGCCAGTCGATCGATAAGCGCCAGCAGGCGGTCAATGGCATCAAGAAACGGATGCAGCTCGGTCAGTTGCGAGCCGATGTGGCAATCGACCCCTTTGACCTGCAGATGTGTTAGCACATGTGTTCGCAGGAACAGGCCCTCGGCCTCCTCCATGGCAATGCCAAACTTGTTCTCTTTCAGCCCGGTGGAGATATAAGGATGGGTACCGGCATCCACATCGGGATTAATCCGCAGAGACACGGGAGCGATAACCCCCAGCTCTCCGGCGACCTCATTGAGGGTTTCCAGTTCCGCCACAGACTCCACATTAAAGCAGTAAATCCCCATCCGCATGGCCTGAGCCATTTCATCCCGGGTTTTCCCTACACCCGAGAAGACCACTTTGGCAGGATCACCTCCGGCCTGTAGCACCCGCGCCAGCTCGCCGCCAGAGACGATATCAAAACCACTGCCAAGGCGTGCCAGCACATTAAGCACAGCCAGATTGGAGTTGGCTTTCACTGCATAGCAGATCATATGGGGAATGCTGGCGACCGCTCGGTCAAAGGCATGCCAATGACGCTCAAGCGTCGCGCGGGAGTATAGGTAAAGAGGCGTCCCATATTCGGCGGCGATATCCGCGACCTGACACGCCTCGGCACAGAGTACATCATTCTTATAAATAAAGTGATCCAACTTAATTTATTCCTTTGAATTTTGCTCTTTTTTCTCCAGCTTGCCAGCCTGATTGTCCTGCATGGCAGGGGCTTTATACAGAGGGCCTTTCTGGCCACATCCGGCACTCACTAAGCTAGCAAGTAATATCAGTAAAAACAGTCTCATTTTTTTCAATATCTATGCTTAATCACGGCAATGGACTTATAATCGCATCCAACAGCAAGAAAGCAAAGGATAGTTACCCATGGCGATGACAGATACCGAGTTCCACCAGTTGGCCGATGAAATGTTCCAGACCATAGAAACCGCCATCGAGAATGCCATTGATGAGCAGGGTGCCGATGTGGATGTAGATACCAGTGGTGGTGTATTACAGCTGGAGTTTGATGACGGCTCCAAGATCGTGATCAACAAGCAGGAGCCTCTGCACCAGATTTGGGTTGCCACCAAATTCGGTGGTTATCACTTCTCCTATGAAAATGGGCAGTGGCTGGATATGCGCACTGATGCCGGTGAGTTCATGCCTTTCGTCAAGGCATCCATTAGCCGCCAAAGCGGTATTAAGGTTGAGTTTTAACACTCGCTGACATTAAAAAGCAGCTTAGGCTGCTTTTTAATGGGCTAATCAATCAAAACTCCCGATTAAACTCACGTCTGGCGACCCCGAATGGCGATAACGTCAACTCCCCATCAACCCGCTCCAGCCTGAAAAATTGCGGCATATTGAAATGGCTGCCGGAGGTGTGGTGTTCGTTGAACACAAACTGGTGGCTGATGCGCTTGACCATCTCGCTGATGTCGGAATTTTTCTGTAAAAAGTGCTGCTGCTGATTGTGTTCATCAAGCACAAACACATCCAGATCAAGGCCATCCTGCCTGATAAAATACTGGGTGACTCCCCGGGTGGCATAATGCTGGATCGCTTCCGGTAATGTGGCCAGGGGCTCATTGGGCAATTCAGGTCTGGGCAGCGACACCATATGACCTTTCACCAGTTGCTGAAACAGCGAGCGGGCATCGCTGAGATCCTGCCACACCAATCCCGTGGTTTTATAAAATAGCCCGAAGCGGCGTTTGCCGATTTGCAGAGGCTGCATCAAAGTGGTGGCAGTCTTGCTGTGTTGACTGAGTCTGGCCGCCTGTTCCAGATAATTCTGTACCGTATGCGCCAGTTGGGCGTTAAGCCGACTGGAGTAACTCAACACATTCAGCTGCACCGGCTCTTTGGATCGCTTGAGACCGGGAGCCACATAAGTCAGCGCCTGTAACAGGGCTAACTCACCAGTGTATTGATGAATGTGAAACTCGCCCCAATTGTTGATCGACAAGATATCTATAGTCGCCAGCATATTTTGCCGACTGCGCCCGAGCGACAGCACATTGGCGTTGAGTCGGTCGACCATCATTTCCTGCCCCAGCCACTGAGCTGTAGGATCCTCCTGCAGATTGAGGACAAACATCACCTGCCGGAAAAACCAGGGATGGCAAAGGTCTTCCTTGGAGACTTTGACTTCAGTTTGAGGCAACAAAGGCAACACCCGGCGCACCAGCTGCTGCACTCGTCTGTCATGATGCAAAGTATCGGCCCGCTCGTGAAACCAGCGGGTTTGTGCCGTCGCCACACTGTTAATACAAGCCCAGCAAAGCACAGCGGCCAGCGACTTCCCCTGATACAGTAACTCACCATCAAGATCGATATCGCTGTCCATCCGCAACAATGACCAGGAGTTGTCCCGGACAATCCTCAGCCGTTGCTCGCCAACACCCTGACTCCACAACAGGTTGAATCGCACCAATTGATCGCTATCTCCACTGAAATAGGTGTGGAGCTTACGGGTCAACATACCCAGCTCATCAATACGCATATCACTGCTGAGCTGGTGACTGGCGGCAAACTTCAAAAGCGTCTTATAACTGCGGATCATCAGTTCATTCAACTGCTTATTGAACCAGCTCAGCTGTCCTGCATGCCAGCGTTCGGCAGCATCCAGCGTTCTGAGCAGCGGCTCATCCCAGCCCCATTCCTGCACTAAACTCTTGAGCTTGTAGTAACGCCAGTCCACCACCGGCTGATGGGCGGTCAGCCGGACGCCACATTTGAGATAAAAACAGCGACGAATAAGCTCCAGCCGGCGGGTATCACCAAGATCGGTGAGATAGCCTTCAATAAACTCATAGAGAATGAAGTAAGGATCATTGCCGGCGGAAAAATCACCAGCTTCGGTGCGTTGCCACAATCGGTCACTGACCAGCTCCAGTGACTGCCCATCGGCGGCATAAGCCTCCAGCAAGAGGACCTTGAGCAGTGCCTTATGGGGCGCCTCCAAACCTTTATAGAGCTGCCACAAAGCCGCTCCCAAATATTCAGACGCCAGATGTTGATGCACGTCTCCCAGCAACAGCAGCCCCTCTGCCGGACGGGCATCCGGCCACCAGGCTATCATCTTGCCAGCCAGGCAAATATGACTGCGATAAAACTCCTCCAGCAGCAGCCAGCGCTGTGCCGTACCACTGTGCTCATGCCCCATAGCTCTGTCCGGCGCATCATCATCGAGCCGGGTGGTAAACTGCTGTGGGTGGACCAGATAAAAATTAGCCTCCAGCTGGAATTGCGCCAGCCACTGACTAATAAGGTCGGCCTTTTGCCGCAGTTGCTGTAATTCATAATTGCCCAGCTGCACATGGTGTACCAGCCAAATGTCCAGATCGCTGAATCGATTTTGCCCGAAACTGCCGCTGCTGCCCATGGTGTAAACCCCTTCCAGCGCAGGCAATCCAGCCTGCTCTTGAGACGGTGGCAGCCCCAGATCAGAGAGTATGTCCTGCACCTGGTCATCAATCCGAAAACCGGCTATTCCCTGCGGGCAAAAAGGTCCGTCGTAACCGGGTAACCCCTGTTGATGCACCTGAAACAATGCCGGAATAAGTTTGAGTAACTGCCGCTGCAGCGGGGACAGTAATGCCTTGGCCCGGGCAAGGCGGACAGCATTCAGCCGGGTCGCCAACTCCTGTTTGCCATGCTGCCCAACATAGTCTGCATAAGAGAAATCGTCAGGCTGGAGATAAGATGATGCCTGGCGCAGATCCGACATATCATCACCCAAAATGCTACATGTATCCAAATCAATTCCTTGGGAAAAAACCTCAGCCCAAATGCTAACAGGTTACCTGCCCCAGACAACAGAGCGAGACCAAGATCACACTAAATGGTGAGCACAGGCAGTGCTTACTTCAAAGATCCGATAGCCATAGCTTTCATCAGGCGTCATTAGTGTTTAGCATGTCGGCAACCAAGATCTCAGATGGATATAGAACATGTCCCAAAACCTGATTCGTATCGCCACCCGCAAAAGTCCTCTGGCCCTGTGGCAGGCCGAGTTTGTGAAAGCTGAACTGGAGCGCATCCACCCGGGCCTGACTGTTGAACTGCTGCCAATGAGTACCAAAGGCGACATTATTCTGGACACTCCGCTGGCAAAAGTCGGAGGCAAGGGCCTGTTCGTGAAAGAGCTTGAAGTGGCTATACTGGAACGTCGGGCAGATATCGCGGTGCACTCAATGAAAGACGTACCGGTGGAATTCCCTGAAGGCTTGGGACTGGAAGTTATCTGTGAGCGCGAAGATCCCCGTGATGCTTTTGTTTCCAACACCTACAAATCCATCGATGAATTGCCACAGGGCGCTGTGGTCGGCACCTCAAGCCTGCGCCGACAGTGTCAGCTGCGTGCATCCCGTCCAGACCTGGTGATCAAAGATCTGCGCGGCAACGTGGGCACCCGTCTGGGTAAACTGGATGCCGGGGAATACGATGCTATTATTCTGGCTGCCGCCGGACTTATCCGTCTGGAACTGAGTGAGCGTATCGCCAGTTTCATCAGTGAAGAATCATCTCTGCCTGCCAACGGCCAGGGCGCGGTAGGTATTGAATGTCGCACCGATGATGAGCGTGTAAAAGCTCTACTGGCACCACTGGAGCACAAACAGACCCGTTACCGGGTACTGGCAGAACGTGCCATGAACACCCGCCTGGAAGGAGGCTGTCAGGTACCTATCGGCGCTTTCGCCACCATTGATGGCGACACCCTGCACCTGCGAGGTCTGGTCGGTAATCCGGATGGCAGCGAGATTATCCGCGGTGAAATCTCCGGCCCGACCGTCGAGTTTGAACAACTGGGTATCGCCCTGGCCGACGAGCTGCTGGGCAATGGTGCCAAGTCCATTCTGGATGCGGTTTATAGTAAGGCCTGATCATGAAGGTACTGCTGACGCGCCCCGAGGGGCGCAATCAGATCCTGTCTGCCGCACTTTCTGAGCGCGGCATTGCTCATCTTATTTATCCCTTGATGGGGGTTGAAGCCACGCCGCCGAACCTACCCCAAGCCAGCGTACTGGCTGCCGATATCATTATCTTTGTCAGTACCAATGCGGTGCACTTTGGCACTCAGGCCCTGGATCAGCCCTGGCCGGCACATGCCAGCTACTTTGCCGTTGGCAAAGCCACCTGGGACAGTTTTGCCAAAGCCGGTATTACGGGAGCGCGTGCCAGCGATGATAATCAGCAAACCGAAGGCCTGCTGGCTTTACCTGCTCTCAATCAGGTAGCCGGAAAGCGGGTTGTGATTGTGCGCGGCAATGGCGGTCGTGAATTGCTTGGGCAGACTCTGATGCAGCGGGGGGCACTGGTGGATTTATGGGAGGTCTACCAACGTACCGGCCCACAGACTGCCGATCCCGAACTGTGCCGCAGCTGGCAGACGTTTGGGATAGATACCATACTGCTCACCAGCCCAGAGATGCTCGAAAGCCTTATCACTTTGGTGCCAAAAGAATTATTTTCATGGCTGAGTGCATGTCATATCATAGTACCCAGTAGCCGGGCCAAAGCGCAGGCCATTGCCAGAGGATTGACCCACGTCACCAACGCCGGTGCCGCTCACGCGGAGGCCATGCTGGCGCTGCTGAAATGACAACTTCCGGGTGGCAAGGTGCGCGGCCGTCGCATTTTCGTCATCAAGGACTGTTTCATGGACAACAAATCGCCCAAGTCCCCGGACACTGGAGCTATTCAGGCCGACAGCGCCGATGTCACTGCCCTGGAGTCAACCAGTGTTTCTCGGGAGCGGCCACAGACAAGTGAGTCTGTCGCATCACCCCAACCTGCTGCCGCAATCTCCCAGCCTCCCCGTCGTTGGGGGTTAGTGTTGTTGGTGATTCTGTGTTTATTGCTCTCCTTGCTGGCGTTGGCCGGCAGTGCCTTTCTGTATGAGCAGATGAATAAACAGCAAACCGAGTTCACCGAGCAACTGGCGCGTCAGAATTTGGCCATGCAGCAGGCGCTGAAGGCTCCCGTCAGTCAGCTGGACAGCCTTGCCGCCCACCAACAACAAATAGATCACGACCTCTCAGCACTCAAGCCCTTGCCGGAGCAGTATCAGCAGCTGAAAAAACGATTCGCCAATCTGGCAAACAAAACCCCAAGCCACTGGCAGGCTGCTGAAGCCGACTATCTGGTGACCATGGCCGGGCGTAAACTCTGGCTGGAGCAAGATCCCGTGACAGCGGCAGGTTTGCTGGAAGCTGCTGATCAGCGTATTGCTGCCATGCAGGACCTGGCGCTGTTGCCGCTGCGTAAAGCCCTTGCCAAGGATATCGCCGCCGTTAAAGCTATCCGTCAGGTAGATATTGCCGGCACTGTATTTACCCTGGATGAGATCATCAATAAACTCGACAAACTGCCGTTGAACCGGGCAGAAGTAACAGCCAACCAGGCCGGGACTGACAGCTCCCAATTGTCAGACTCTCTCTCTGACTGGAAGAGCAACCTGGCCAAAACCTGGCAGGCACTGCTGGATGACTTTATTGTTATTCGTCCCCGCACCACAGATATCGCTCCCTTGCTAAGTCCAAACCAGCAGTGGTATTTGGCAGAGAATATCCGCGGCAAGTTATTGCAGGCTCAGTTGGCACTTTACCGTGGCAATCAAATCAACTACCGCACCGCCCTCTCCATGGCTCGTACCTGGATATACCAGTACTACGATCCGGCCTCGCCTGAGGTAGAATCAACCCTTAAGGCACTGGATGCCATGAAAACGCTGAAGCTCTCGAACATCGGCATGAATCACTTCGAATCATCGGCCCTGCTGAAACAACTACTTGAGCAAAATGGACTGCACAGTGCAGCAGGGGAGTCATTATGATCCGGACGCTGGCCTTTCTGATTATCATTCTGGCCGGGTTATGCCTTAGCCCCTGGCTGGTAGGCAACACCGGGTATATCTATATAGCGGCAGGAGACTATCAGGCAGAAACCAGTGTGGTTTTCGCCAGCATACTGTTGCTGGTCGCCTTTGGTCTTATTCAGGTGGTCGAATGGCTGCTGATAAAATTGCTGACGCTGATCTTTAACAGCCGTCTGCTGCCGGAGCACTGGCGGCGGAACGCGGCCCGCAAACACACTCTTAATGGTGCATTGGCACTGGCCGAGGAAAACTGGTCGGGGGCGGAACTTGCCATGGCTAAGGGCGCCAAAAAAGGCGAGTTGCCAGCATTGAATCTGCTGGCTGCGGCGCGTGCGGCTCAGCACCAACAACACTATGAGCAGCGGGATGCCTATTTGGCAGAGGCGGAGAGTTATCCTCAGGCCAAGCAGGCTGTGCGCACCAGCCGGGTGCGTTACCTGATGCAACAGCAGGCCTGGGAGCAAGCCGCGGCAGAGCTGGAAAAACTAATGCCTAGCCCCCGCAGCGGTCTGCCTGTGCTGCGTCTGGCGGTAGAACTGTACCTTCATCAACAAAACTGGGGAGAGCTGCTCAAGCTCATGCCGACACTTGAAAAAAAACAGGTAGTTAATGCCATTACCCTGGATCAATTAAAGCACGATATTTATCTCAGCCAGCTGGCTGTTGCCAGTGAAGCCGGTTTGCCACAACTGGAATTGGTCTGGAGCGATCTCCCCCGACAACAACAGCAGGATGCAGAGTTGTTAGCGGCATACTGCCGGGGACTGATGAAATTCAATGAACCTGACAAAGCCGTGAAACTCATGCTCAAGGCGTTGAAAAAACAGTTTCAACCTCAACTTGTGTTGGCCCTAGCTGAACAGGCTCCCATCGACCATCAGACCGCCATCAGGTTTCTGACCGATATGGCCTCAGCTCAAGAACACAATGCCGTCTACCAGGAAGCGATGGCCAGGTTGAATCAACGACTACGGGAGTTCAAACAGGCCAAAATGCACTGGCAAACGGTATGTGAGTTAGCCCCCAGCCGTCATGCCTGGCTGAGACTGGGTGAACTGCAACAACAACTTGGTGATAATATCGGCGCACTGCACAGCTTTCACCAAGCTGCGCAACCGTAAAATGCGTTAATGAGAGAGGGGCAAGGCTCCCCTCCCTGCCAATAAGCTGCCAACAAAAACCACAAACCCATTTGCAAATACCATATTGCACTACTTTGTGCAGCATCTTCACGTTACTCACACTAAACAGGCGAGGAATGACAGCACAATTAAAACTAAAAATATTTAAATACAACATGTTACCCTGCGCCGATAAATTGACCACAATCCCAATAGAGCAATACCATGAGATGCTGGTCGGAAATTGTGCTGACCCGACCTTAAAAAATGGACTTTAAAGGCTGTTGGGAGCAAAAAATGGGAACTTTCACCGCACCGAAAGCAGGCTTGTTAACTGAGGTTAATGGACGCATTTCTGTAGTCACAGGGGAAATACAACTCCAATTGCAGGCGGGCCAACGAATCGAACCCGGTAGCAAGTTGGTGATAAGTGACGACACCAAATTTAAAATTCAGTTTGATGACGGAACCTCAATCTCCAATCAAACCCTGAATACGCCCACCAGTGCCGATATCGCTGCAATCAATGCTCTGCAGGCGGAAGTTAATGAAATTCAACAACAAATCCTTGCAGGCGATGACCCAACAGAAGATTTCCCCGAAACCACAGCAGGTCAGGCCGGTGGCCAGGGCCATGACGGTTTCAGCAGGGTAGAACGCACCGGCAATGAAATCCTGGGCAGCGCGGGATATGACTCAGATGCGACCAATATAAGCTTTCTGGGTGGTGACGGTGAGGAAGAGTTCCTCGCAGCCGTCATAGAATCTCTCACACTCGAACTCTCTGCTCCCGACAACAGCACTGATGACACGCCAGTGATCACAGGAACGACCAACGCAGCTCCCGGAAGCGTGGTAACTATTGTGATTACCGATTCCGAAGGCAATCAGCAGACGATTACCGCAGAAGTACAAGCTGACGGTTCTTTCAGCGCAGACGTAGAACAACCTTTGCCAGATGGCAACTACACTGCTGATGGCACAGTTATCGACAACAATAACAATACAGCCAATGATTCTGACGTCGGCGATGTGGATACAACAGCCCCAGCGGTATCTGTCGCGATCACCAATGACCAGAACAATGATGGTTACATCAATGAAGCTGAACTTGGCGACAGTGTTAGCTTCGTCGTCTCACTGGGCCAGGGTACTGCCATAGGCGACACCCTGGTCGTCACCGATCAGAACGGTCAGGTTATCTTTGAAGGTCCTGTTACCCAGGATATGCTGGATAACGGCCTTGAGCTGTCCACTCCAGCTCCGGAAAACGGCGCCAGCCTGGAGATCACTGCCACAGTTACTGATCCGGCGGGTAACAGCGCGACAGGTTCTGACAGCGCCATCCTCGATTACGGCAATGGCGACGGTGCTCCGCTGGCACCGACAGTTGTCATCACCGAAGATAGCAACAACGACGGTTACATCAATGAGTCCGAGCTCGATGGTGAGGTGAACTTCACCATTACTCTGGGCGATGGCACTACTGTGGGGGACACCCTGGTCATCACTGACCAACAGGGTCAAATTATCTTTGAAGGCCCGGTGACCCAGGATATGTTGAATAACGGCTTAGCGCTGTCCACCACCGCCCCGGATACCGGCACCAATCTGCAAATAACCGCAACTGTCACAGATCCTGCTGGCAACACAGCCTCAGGCTCTGACAACGCCATCCTCGATTACGGCAATGGTGACGGTGCCCCACTGGCGCCGACAGTTGTCATCACCGAAGATGCCAACAACGATGGTTATATCAATGAAGCTGAGCTGAATGGTGAGGTAAACTACAAAGTCACCTTAGGCGCAGGAACAGCAATTGGCGATTCCCTGATAGTAACCAACCAAACCGGTCAGGTAATCTACTCAGGCACAGTGACTCAGGAGATGCTGGATAACGGTCTTGAGCTGTCTACTTCAGCCCCTGAAATCGGGACCAACCTGGTAATCAATGCAACTGTCACTGATCCAGCGGGTAATACAGCCAGTTCAAATGATTCAGGCCAACTGACATCTGCGAACAATGATTTCAATACCGTCGGAGAAGACAGCCCTGCTACAGGCAATGTGCTGAACAACGATACCGGTAACACCTCTGTACTCACCTTCAGCGTCAATGTAGATGGTGATGGCGGAATACAAACCTTTGGTGCAGGCCAAACAGCCAATATCATTGGCATCGGCACAGTCACGATCAATTCAGACGGTTCTTATACTTTTACGCCTGTAGATAACTGGAACGACGGCGTCCCGGAGATCACTTACACCACCAACACTGGTGATACCGCATCACTGAGCCTCGATATCACTGCGATAAATGACGCACCAGTTGCAAAGGATGACAACTACGAGCTGCAGGAAGGTGGGCATGTCAGCGGTAACGTTATCAGTGATTTCGCTGGCCGTGACACCGATGTAGATGGTGACTCGCTGACAATTACGCATGTTAATGGCCAGGAACTCACCTTCATTGAGGGTATTGCTGTTGTAAATATGCCCACTGGAACCCTGTACATCAGTGCCAATGGCGAGTTTGACTTTACCCATAGCGGTGAAGAACCAGAATCAGTTAGCTTCACTTACACCGTCAGTGATGGTGAACTGAGTGATACCGCGACGGTCACCCTCAATGTCGAACAAGTGAATGATGCGCCGACCATTCAGGTCACTGCAGAAAGCTTCGTTGAAAATGAAGCCGCTGCCGGCGATCTGGCTGCCACCTAC
>JAJNAU010000028.1 GCA_021462625.1 Shewanella sp. | reverse complement strand
CGCTTTACTCTTTGTTGCAAGGTATTTGCTTAGGCCCACTAGGCGGCACACCTTGCGTCGCGATTAAAGCGCGTCTAGAACGAGCAAAATTTGACCACAAAAGGTCAACAGACCCTAATTACTTAAAGTTTGGTCATCTATTCATGTAAAAGTATGACGTCTTTTATTTATATCAGCTAAAATGTGATCGGTATCGCGCTGATGTAACCTGTAAGGATGATGACATATGAGCGATGCCCCATTTGAAGAACCATTTAACGGATTGCATATCGTGGCATTTCTGTTGATTTTGTTGATTGCAACAGTGACCTGGCTTAAGTTGGCAGGCTTGGTGTAAACAGGGCGGGGTGCGGGTGTCCTCCCGGAGATGTTCGTACCTGTTGTGACTGTTTACGCCGTGTTTGAGTTCATTATACTTCCCAGCCACTCTTGCAGTAAGAGATGAAATGGCGGTCTGAATCAGGGTAAATGGATGATAGTAAAACGTGGCTTTTTTCTGTGTGTTGGTTTAACCAGTCTGACGCTGGGGTTATTGGGCATTGTGTTGCCTTTGCTGCCAACGGTTCCTTTCATTCTGCTCTCAGCTTATTGCTTTGCCCGCTCCAGTGAACGTCTGCACAATTGGTTGCTGCAGCACCCCTGGTTTTCCCAGAGTCTCAGGGATTGGGAAGAAAAACGTGCGGTCAGATCCGGCCTTAAACGCCGCGCCATGATGGTCAGTTTACTCAGTTTTGGCGTGAGTATTGCTGTTGTGCCTCTGGTGTGGGTCAAAATCATGCTGTGTGTCTGTTGTCTGGCACTGATGTGTTATCTGTGGCGTTTGCCAGTGATAAACTCTCCTCAGGTTCAGTCATCTGAGTAAGCTATTTGGCTTCATAGCAGCAGGCTTTTCGTCATAATGTCGCTTTTCTGGTTTTATTCCCATGAAATTGCCATTTATTTAATATAGTATCTCGCCGTCTTTTGACAGGAGTAGAGAAATCAGGATGACTTACAGTGTATTGATCGTTGATGATAACCGGATTAGTCGCGACAGCGTTAGGGATCTGTTTGACGCCGCTGGCTGGCAGGTAACGACAAGGGACAACGGCATACAGGCGTTGCAGGCCTGTGAACAACAAGATTTTGATGCGGTGATCACCGGGTATTTTATGCCCATCATTGATGGTCCCCATTTACTGGGCATATTGAAAGGGAAAACGGAGTTTAAGTCTGTGCCCGTGGTGATGCTCAGCACCCGCAGTTTTTTAGAAATAGCCGAGCATACGGATACTGAAAAGCTGGCCTTCTTTATGAGCAAGCCCCTGAATAGTGAAGCCCGACAAGCCCTGGTCCGTCGCTTGTCCGAGGTTGTGGTTGCAACCAAAGGGAAAGCGGCTTAAGCTTACCCGGGATTGACGCCCCTCACTTTTTCCCGGCGAAGGGGAATAGCTGAGGGCAAGTATGAGTCCACCTCGTGTGGACTTTTTTGTTGTTTACGTCCGGCTACCAATTGTTTGGATAGCGGCGAGTTAAGTAATTGAATATGCCTATGAACAGTGAAAGCTTACCCCTCATCAAGCAGAGCATTAAAACCATTCCTAATTATCCAAAGCAGGGTATTATGTTCCGTGATGTAACCAGTTTGCTCGAAGATGCAGAGGCTTATCAGGCGACTATCGCAGCGCTAGTGGCTCAGTATCAGGGAATGGGATTTACCAAAGTCGTGGGTACTGAAGCCCGCGGTTTTCTGTTTGGTGCGCCGTTGGCTCTGGAGTTGGGTGTAGGATTTGTTCCTGTTCGCAAGCCAGGCAAACTGCCACGTGAAACCATCGCTGAAAGCTATGAGCTTGAATATGGTCACGACACCCTGGAAATCCACAAAGATGCCATCAAGCCGGGCGACAAGGTGCTGGTTGTTGATGATCTGTTGGCTACCGGTGGCACTATCGAAGCAACAGTGAAATTGATTCGGGCGCTGGGTGGTGTTGTTAACCACGCCGCTTTTGTTATCTCCCTGCCAGATTTGGGTGGAGAGCAGCGTCTGCAGGCTCAGGGACTGGAACTCTTCACGCTTTGTGAGTTTGAAGGCGAATAATCCAGCGTCCCAAAAGCTCGGCGTAGTCACCTTATGGTATGTCCTGAGATAGCGTGCTATTGTGCCCAGACTACGCGGAGCTTGCTCCCGGAACTAATTAACTTTTGGGGAGTTTCATGTCTTACCAGGTGTTAGCCAGAAAATGGCGCCCTGCCAATTTTGACCAGGTAGTTGGTCAATCCCACGTACTGCATGCGCTGACCAATGCGCTCAGTCAACAACGATTGCATCATGCCTATCTGTTCACCGGCACCCGGGGGGTGGGTAAAACCAGCCTGGCTCGTTTGTTTGCCAAAGGCCTGAACTGTGAAACCGGAGTGACGGCTAATCCATGTGGCCAATGTGCCAGCTGTATTGAAATTGCTCAGGGCCGCTTTGTCGACCTGATTGAAGTGGATGCGGCGTCCCGCACCAAGGTGGATGATACCCGGGAATTGCTGGACAATGTGCAGTATCGGCCGACCCGTGGACGTTTCAAAGTCTACCTTATTGATGAAGTGCACATGTTGTCGCGCTCGAGTTTCAACGCACTGCTCAAGACCCTGGAAGAGCCGCCTGAGCATGTCAAATTCCTGCTCGCCACGACCGATCCCCAAAAACTGCCAGTGACAGTGCTGTCCCGTTGTCTGCAGTTCAATCTTAAAAGTTTGAGCCAGGATGATATTACCAGGCAGCTTGAACATGTACTCACCGAGGAACAACTGTCTTTTGAACCCCAGGCCCTGACTTTGCTGGCCAAGTCTGCCAACGGCTCGATGCGTGATGCCTTGAGTCTCACCGATCAGGCCATTGCTTTTGGTGCCGGTCAGGTGATACTTAGTCAGGTGCAAACCATGCTGGGCACCATAGATGAGCAGCAGGTGATTGCGCTGCTGGGTGCATTGCTGGAAGGTGACGTGGCACAGCTCATGCACTTGACTGCACAAATCTTAAGTTATGGCGCGGATGCCGATGAAGTACTGCGTAGCCTGCTTGAATTGTTACACCAGATTACCCTGACCCAGTTTGCGCCGGCTGCCGCTCAGATGTCCCTGTATGCTGAGCAGATTAAAGGGTTTGCTGCGGTACTCAAACCTGAGCAAATTCAGCTTTATTACCAGATTTTGCTGACAGGTCGTAAAGACTTGCCCCATGCACCTGATCCAAAATCCGGACTGGAAATGGCGCTGCTGCGGGCTGTGGCATTTTTGCCTGAGCCCGTTTCCGGACACTGGACACCTGGGGCAGGAGGCCCGCACTCGCCGGGAAAGACTGAGCCTGCCGGTGGGGCGACCGGTATCCTTACAGCAAATGCCACTGCTCAAACAGTGCCCCAAACAGTGTCTGAGTCGATCCTGCCTAGTGATGATTCAGTGCCACAGCAGCTGCAAAGTACGCCGGACGAGATCAAGCGTGAACAGCAGCTAAGCTCCCGTGATAGCCCTCCAGAGGACAGTACAGACCGCGGCCCTGAAAAGGGTGCTGATGACCCTTCAGTAAAGAGTGTTACAGATATATCCTCAGCACCGGTTGAGTCGCAGGCGACTATTGCCCAAGCTGAGGGGCAGGTGCTGCCTGTCGTCGCTGATGCCCGTGACGATGTGGATGACGTTGCCCTGTTGGCAGAGCAGACGCTGCTGCTCAGTCAGGCGCAGTCCTTGGGATATGAGCACGGGGAACAAACCATGACTGCGGACGAGGTGCCTGCCCGGTCCAACATTGATCATGCCGGCGTATCAAACTCGCATCCGGCGGATTTGGGCGAGTCCTTTGCTGCACAGGAGAACCTCAGGCGTGTGGATGTGTTACTGCCCATGGCCTGTCACCAGGATGATCTTGCCTCCTACGAGCAGTACTTTATGGGCGATATGGACGCTGAGGCGCAATCGTTGCCAGTGGATATGGCTGACATGCAGTTTGTACCTGCCAGGGCGTCCGCGCCGGCATCGGTGGTGAGCCAGCCCAAACCTGAAATCAGTCTGGAGGATGATTTTCTTGACGCGGTACTGGCTGCCCGCGATTCGCTGTTGGCCGGGTTGCAAACCGATGTTGTTGCCACTTCTGGCGAAATGCAAGAGCCGTTAACTCCGGCTTCGATGTCGTGTGCCGGGGATGCGCGCAGGTCAATCCAGCCTGTGGTAGCGACTCATGCTGTGACGGATGCCTGCGATATTGGAAGTGACAGTAAAGTTGTCGGCCAGCCAAGGTCAATTGAGGGGGGGGATCCGCTGAATGCAGCGCTTTTGCATTCGGAGCATTTGACGGATGTCACCGGTATGTGCCAAGAGGCAACGGACCCCTCGGTTGACGAGGATCGCCCCCCATGGGAGGATGCTCCTTTAGCCCAGGTCGCTGATATTGGTACTTTGCCGAATACAGATAATGTGTTTTCGGCGCAGTTTCGTACGGATGATAATTCATTATCGCCCCAAAAGCCTGCGTTCGGCTCTGCTATCGGATCTGCCCCTGATTCTAATCTTGACGCTGTCAGTAGACCTGTCTGTGATATCGCACAGGCTGTTGAAGTCGCGCAACAAATCGCCGATGGCGTGAGCAGCCGTGTATTGGCTGTTGCTGCCGAAGTGCAGGGGCACGAGCTGGATTTACACTGGTATAAGCAGATGTCCGGGATCAAAATTGGTGGGCGGGTGCGACAACTGGCAGTCAACTCCATCTGTCTGTCCTGGGGCGAACAGGTCGCGCTGCTGCTTAAGCCAGATCAAAAGCATTTAGCTGCGGCATCTGCAATCGAACAGCTCGGGGTAGCCCTGGGGGAACTGGCCTGCATGGAGTTATCCATCAGGGTCGAGGTCGGGCAGGATGAAAACCGGGAAACGCCCCGGGAAGTGCGGGCACGATTCCATCAGGAGTTATTGGTGGCCGCACGGGCAGCCTTGCATGATGATGAAAATATTCGCTGGTTGACTCAGGTGATGGGCGCGCAGCTTGATGATGACTCAGTGGCGTATCCCAGTGAGCTGTTATCCATCAAAGGCAGCAGCATTCCTGAACTTGGCTCGCAATAAGCGCCAAGCGGCTTCGGGTACGATTGCTAATCTATCTGAATTCAGTAAGATTAGCGACTTAACGCGATTTAACTCTAGAGAAGTAAGACTATGTTTGGAAAAGGCGGAATGGGCAACCTGATGAAACAGGCCCAGATGATGCAAGAGAAAATGGCTCGCATGCAGGAAGAAATTGCCCGCATGGAAATGACCGGTGAAGCCGGTGCAGGCCTGGTAAAAGTCACCATGACGGGTAATCACAACGTACGCAAAGTGGAAATCGACCCAAGCCTGCTGGAAGACGATAAAGAGATGCTGGAAGATTTGGTAGCAGCAGCCTGCAATGATGCAGTCCGTCGTATTGAGGAAAATCAGAAAGCGAAAATGGCCGAAGTGACCGGTGGCATGCAACTGCCTCCCGGCATGAAGCTGCCATTCTAAGCGGAGCTGCTATGAAGTTCTCTCCTCTGGTGGATGAGCTGATCCAATCCCTCAAATGTTTGCCCGGAGTGGGCCCAAAATCTGCCCAGCGTATGGCGTTTCACTTGCTTGAGCGGGGACGTCCAGCTGGGAAGAGTCTTGCTGATGTGATGGCCCGAGCCATGAGCGAGGTGGGGCATTGCCGGTGGTGTCGTACCTTCACCGAGCAGCCGCTGTGTCCGATTTGTGATAGTGCCCGCCGTGGACAATCAGATACCATTTGTGTGGTGGAGACGCCGGCAGACGTGCTGGCGATTGAAGCCGGAGGGCACTTCAGCGGACGCTATTTTGTGCTGCTGGGGCATCTGTCACCGCTGGACGGTGTGGGTCCCGATGAACTTGGGCTGCCACTGCTGGAAGAACATCTGGCCTCGGGCAAGGTTGCCGAGTTGATCCTGGCAACCAATCCCACCGTTGAAGGGGATGCCACGGCCCACTTTATCGCCGATATTGCTAAACGCTATCAGGTGAGTGTCAGTCGTATTGCCCACGGTGTCCCTGTGGGCGGCGAGCTGGAGTATGTCGACAGTACCACCCTGGCGCTGGCCTTTACCGGCCGTCAGTCGTTCTGAGCTGTCGAAGCCCAAAAACCAGACGTTATGTCTGGTTTTTTTTTAGCCGTTTGTTTGCAATGTTATTTTTCCCCCTTGAAAAGCATTTTCCCGGCCCCATCTTTGATAACAGTTCATTGTGTAACAACAAGGGAAAAACTTATGTCACATCAAGAAACTCATGGTTTTCAGACCGAAGTAAAACAGCTGCTGAATTTGATGATCCACTCTTTGTATTCCAACAAAGAGATCTTTTTGCGGGAGCTGGTGTCCAACGCCGCAGATGCTGCCGACAAGCTGCGTTATCTGGCCTTAACCAATGACGCTCTGTACGAAGGCGATGGTCAGTTACGGGTGCGCATCAGTACTGACAGCGAGAAACGCACCATCACCATTGAAGACAATGGCATTGGTATGACCCGTGATGGTGTCATTGAGCATTTGGGCACCATTGCCAAGTCCGGCACTGCCGAGTTTTTCAAGAATTTGTCCGGTGATGCCGCCCGGGATTCTCAGTTGATAGGTCAGTTCGGTGTGGGCTTCTATTCTGCTTTTATCGTGGCTGACAAGGTGACAGTGCGTACCCGCGCTGCTGGCGACAACGCGAACGAAGGGGTGAAGTGGGAGTCTGAAGGTGAGGGCAACTTCACCGTCGAAACCATCACCAAAAACAGCCGTGGTACTGAAATTACTCTACACCTGCGTGAAGAGGAAAAAGAGTTTGCTGACGACTGGCGTCTGCGCTCCATTATCACCAAATACTCAGACCATATCTCCATTCCGGTCGAAATGTGGGAACAGGGTACACCTGAGCGCGAAGGTCCGGATGGCGATAAAATTCCGGCTACCGAAGGTCACTGGAAAGTCATGAACAAAGCGACTGCCCTGTGGATGCGCTCGCGTTCGGAAGTGACCGACGAAGAGTACCAGGAGTTTTACAAACATATCTCCCATGACTATGCCGATCCACTTATCTGGTCCCACAACAAGGTGGAAGGTAATCAGGAATACACCAGTTTGCTGTATATTCCGTCCAAGGCACCATGGGATCTTTGGAACCGTGACCGCAAACATGGCCTGAAACTGTTTGTGCAGCGGGTATTTATCATGGATGACGCAGAGCAATTTATGCCGTCTTACCTGCGTTTTGTGCAGGGACTTATCGATTCCAACGATCTGCCACTGAATGTCTCCCGTGAGATCCTGCAGGACAATAAAGTCACCCGGACACTGCGCAATGCGCTGACCAAACGGGTGTTGGGCATGCTGGAGAAGCTGGCCAAAGATGATGCGGACAAGTACCAGCAGTTCTGGAGCGAATTTGGGCAGGTGATGAAAGAAGGTCCGGCTGAAGATTTCGCCAACAAGGAGCGTATTGCAGGTCTGCTGCGCTTTAGCTCCACTCATACAGATTCTGCTGCACCGACTGTCTCGCTGGATGACTACATCAGCCGCATGAAGGAAGGGCAGAAGCACATTTATTACATTGTGGCTGACAGCTATGAAGCCGCAGCCAACAGTCCGCACCTTGAATTGCTGCGTAAGAAAGGCGTGGAAGTGCTTTTGATGAGCGAGCGCATTGATGAGTGGCTGGTTAATCATCTCAACGAATACCAAGAGAAACAGCTGCACAGTGTGACTCAGGGCGACCTAGATCTGGGTGCGATGGAAGACGCTGCCGAGAAGGAAGAGCAGGAAAAGCTGGCCAAAGAGAGTGAGTCTCTGGTTGAGCGTTTTAAAACCGTGCTGGGCGATAAGGTCACAGATGTGAAGGTGACTGCCCGTCTGACCGATTCCCCTGCCTGCGTGGTTGCCAGTGAGGGCGAGATGTCTTCCCAGATGATCAAGCTGATGCAGGCGGCCGGCCAGGCCGTTCCTGAATCCAAGCCTGTGTTTGAACTGAATCCGGCCCATCCACTGGTGCAGCGTTTGAATGAAGAGCAGGACGAGCAGGCCTTCGCCGATTGGGCCAATTTGATCCTGCAGCAGGCGCTGTTGTCTGAAAAGGGCAGCCTGGCGGATCCGTCCAGCTTCATCAAGCTGATGAACAACATGTTGTTGACCGGACTCAAGTAATATGATGCAAACGGGGCCTTGTGGCCCCGTTTTTAGCAGACTGAGACGGTAGGGCTGAGCAAGGTATGTTGAGCCATACCGCCTGGAGAGCACTATGGAAACTATTCTGGATTTAACCAAAGAGAACATTCAGGACATCGTCAGTACTAGCATGGAAAAGCTGGTGGTACTGGCATTTTGGACGGGACAGCAGCCAGAGAGTGTCGCGACTGTCCAGACTCTAGAGCAGTTGTGTCAGGGGCGCTTTATTCTGGCGAAAGTGGATTGTGAATCTCAGATAGAGATCGCCTCCTACTTCCGTATTCAGGCATTGCCAACCATTTTGTTGCTCAGTCAGGGCCAGCCGGTAGACGGGCTGGCCGGGCCACAGGATGCAGCATCATTGTCGGCACTGTTGGAGAAACATCTGCCACCCATGTGGCAATTGCAGTTGGATGAAGCCCGCCAAATACTGGCCACCAATCCGGATGGCAGTCAGTTGCAGCAGGCCATTGAACTGCTCAGCGAAGCAATGCAGGCCAAACCTGGCGACGATATTCGTCTGGCACTGGCAGATGCTTACCTGCAATCCCATGATCTGACTGCCGCTGAGGCTCAGCTGGCTGAGGTTGGCCTGGCCGGGCAGGACAGTTACTACCAGACGCTGATGGCAAAATTGCAACTGGCTCAGGAAGCTGCGGATACTCCTGAGATAAGGGAGTTACAGCAAAAGTTTGAAGCGGCGCCTGATGATCTGGATATCCGTCAGTCGCTCGCAAAGGCGCTGCATCAGGCACGCCGTGATGAAGAGGCGCTGGCATTGCTGTTTGATGTGCTCAAGCGGGATCTCTCGGTCGCCAATGGACAGGTCAAACAGGTGTTTCTCGATATATTGACCGCCATCGGGCAGGGTAATTCGCTGGCTAATCAGTATCGTCGCAAGTTGTATTCCCTGCTGTATTAATCACTCAAATAAGGGCGCGGGTTCTCTGTGAGGCCGGCGCTATTTTGTTGTGGTGGGCAAGCGACAGCTAGATTCTGCTGGTAGAAAACCTGTGGGAAGCACAGACAGGACATTTAATACCTTCCTTAGTCTAAGGTCTCCGTAAAAGCGCTTCTATATATCTGTCATATATGCGAAGATCCCTGCCCGAGTATGTAAATGAATGCGAAACGAGAGGATTTCTGAAATGCGCATTATCCTGTTGGGCGCCCCGGGTGCCGGTAAAGGAACCCAGGCTCAAGTCATTATGGAGCACTTCGGTATTCCACAAATCTCCACTGGCGACATGCTGCGTGCCGCAGTCAAAGCGGGCACGCCGCTGGGGCTGGAAGCCAAAAAGGTGATGGATGCAGGTCAGCTGGTATCCGACGAGCTGATCATCGGTCTGGTTAAAGAGCGCATTGCCCAGGACGATTGTGCCAAAGGCTTCCTGCTGGACGGTTTCCCACGCACCATTCCTCAGGCTGATGCTATGGTGGCCAACGGTATCAATATCGACCATGTGGTTGAAATAGATGTCCCTGATGAAGAGATCGTCAGACGTATGAGCGGACGTCGGGTGCATCCAGCTTCTGGCCGCACTTATCACGTGGTATTCAATCCACCTAAAGTGGAAGGTAAAGACGACATAACCGGTGAAGACCTGGTGATCCGCCCAGACGATCAAGAGTCTACAGTGCGTAAGCGTCTGGATATTTATCATGAGCAAACCAAGCCGCTGGTGGATTACTACAGTAAGATGGCAGCTGAAGGCAACACCAAGTACAGCAAGTTTGATGGCACCCAGTCCGTTGCCGACGTGACTGCTCAGATAGTTGCTGCGCTGACATAATTTCCACTCTCGCTCAAAAAACCCGCATCTGCGGGTTTTTTATTGGACAAAAACTTGGCAGTAAACACCGGAAATTGGATGACTGCGTAAGCTACGCTGAAAATTCTCCTGCATGACTGGTGAAGCAGCTGATTTGTGGTAGAATCTGCCGCCTTCAAACCAGGGTGAAAATGCACCGCACACCGCCTGTGTTGCGAGATTTTTGGATTCTGGCGTGAGCTTAATTTTTACGGTAGCGGCAGGAATGAGTCGTTTTATCAGCAGAGCAGGGACGCAGCAACAGAGAATGAGATATGAAGTTTCCCGGTCAGCGCAAATCCAAGCACTATTTTCCTGTTAAAACCCGAGATCCTCAGCTGACTCAGCTGACTCAGCCTTTTACCACTTATATCAGTGGGATCGACCAGACAATGGTGGATATAGAGGCCAAAGTCGAAGACGAGTTACTGGCCCGTTATAACCTGCCAAAGGGTAACTCTACGCTGATCAACGATGAGCAGGCCCATGCGCTATACATCGAACTGCAATGCCAGGGGCTTATCAGTGATGAGTTTGCCGGTGGCACCATTGGCAACACAGTTCATAATTACTCCATTCTGGCCGATGATCGTTCAGTCCTGTTTGGTGTTATGTCCAAAAATATTGAAGTGGGCAGCTACTCCTATCGTTATTTGTGCCACACCTCATCCAAAGTCGATCTGAACTATCTACAGCCGGTCGATGGCCCTATTGGCCGTTGTTTCACCCTGATCTCACAGGATGGCGAGCGAACCTTTGCCATCAGTAAAGGTGCCATGGATAAGCTTACTCCTGACTATATCAATAAGGATGTGATACAGGGGGGCTCTGCACTGGTACTGACCGCTTATTTGATGCGTGCCAGTGAAGAGGACGGGATTACTGATGCTGCCATGAAAGCCATCGAGTACGCAAAAGCTGCCGAAGTCCCAGTGGTGCTGACGCTGGGCACCCGCTTTTTGATTGCTGAAGCTCCTGTCTGGTGGCAAAACTTTATCAAAGAACATGTCACCATTCTGGCGATGAATGAAGATGAGGCCGAGGCGCTGACCGGTCATAAGGACCCATTGCAGGCCTGTGAAGCGACGCTCGAGTGGTGCGATATGATCCTGCTGACTGCAGGGTCTACTGGCCTGTATACTGCAGGTTATACCGATGACAGCGACAAACGTGAAACTTCACACCCTCTGCTGCCGGGCTCAATTCCTGAATTTAACCGTTACGAATTTTCCCGTCCCAAGCTCAAGCAGGACTGTGAACAGCCGCTGAAAGTTTATGCACATATTTCGCCTTACATGGGCGGTCCTGAGCATATCCGTAACACCAATGGTGCCGGTGATGGTGCACTGTCGGCGCTGCTGCATGATCTGGCGGCTAACACCTTTCATAAAGCCAATGTACCGAACTCCAGCAAGCACAAGCGTGATGGTCTGTGTTACTCCTCATTTTCGCAAATTTGTAAGTATGCCAACCGGGTCGCTTATGAAGTGCTGGCACAGCACAGCCCACGCCTGTCCCGTGGATTGCCGGAGCGCGAAGACAGTCTGGAAGAAAGCTACTGGGAGCGTTAATCCGTAGCTTAACGAAAAAGGCGCCTGTGGCGCCTTTTTCATGTTTGACTTCAGAAGGTTAATATCCGGCTTTATGCACTTCCTGGTCGAAACTGCCGGAGGTTTTACCGGCTTTCGGGTCGTTGAACACCTGCTCGTCAAACTCCCCTTCTGATTTGGCAATCACAACTGTTGCCACTGTATCTCCGGTCACGTTGACCGCGGTGCGAATCATATCCAGCAGCCGGTCAACCCCTATGATAAGCACGATACCTTCAACCGGTAGCCCGACCTGATTGAGCACCATGGCCAGCATAATCAGACCCACTCCCGGAACACCAGCGGTGCCAATCGAGGCCAGCGTAGCGGTGACCACGACGGTTACATAGTCAGTCAGGGTCAATTCGATACCGAATACCTGGGCGATAAACACAGTAGCGACACCCTGCATGATGGCGGTGCCATCCATATTGATGGTGGCACCAAGGGGCAGGGTAAAGGAGGCAATCTTATTGTGGGCGCCAAGACGATGTTCAGCGGTTTCAATGGTGACTGGCAAGGTGGCGTTGGAGCTGGCGGTACTGAAGGCAAACAGTTGCACATTACGCATTTTACGGACAAAAGTAAAAGGATTTAAGCCAGAGAAGAGTGTGAGCAGGATCGGGTACACCACAAAGCCATGCAACAGCAACACGCCAAGCACCACCAGAAAATACTGGACCACGCTGCTGAAAGTTTCTGTGCCCAGGGACAGTGCCAATTTGGCCATCAGTGCAAATACGCCGTAGGGTGCCAACTGCATCACCAGGGTTACCACTCGCATAATGACCTCGTTGAGATCATCAAATAATGCTGCCACACGCTTACCGCGCTCACCGATATGGGCAATGGCAAAGCCAAAGATGACCGCAAAGATAATAATCTGCAGCATATTGCCATCTGCCATGGCCCTCAGTGGGTTGGACGGCATTATGTTGATCAGTACGCTGGCGAAACTGGGCGCTTCCTTAACGCTGTAGTTCATACTTTCCGATGCCAGTGAGACGCTGCCAGGATGGATAACGATAGCTGCCATAATAGAGATGGTAAGCGCGATAGCTGTAGTAAGCAGATAAAACGCGAGGGTTTTTCCCCCCAGTCGTCCCAATTTAGAAGGTTCGCTCAGCGAACAGGTACCGCACACCAGAGAAATAAAGACCAGAGGAACGACCAGCATTTTCAAGCTGGAGATAAAGATAGTTCCAACAACGTGAAACAGGCCGTCAGTGATGTATTCCTGAACAAACTCACTGGCGGGGAATAAATTTCGAAGAAGCAAACCAAGGAATATCCCTGTCCCCATCCCCAACAATATCTTGCCGGTTAGGCCAAATTTACTGTTTTTAGTCGCATTCATAGCACTTCCCATATATTTATTATGCGTTTCTTATACTGATGTAAGCTGGTAGAGACTAGCAGGAATCCTGCTGACAGGATATCTCTGTTTATGGTGAAAACCCATGAATTAATGAAATCTAAGTTGCTATATGCATGGATCTGTTAGGTGAAAATTGTGTAGAGTTAGCCCATAAGAAAAAAGCTGTGGCTTGGATATTATTTTTGAATGACAGGGAGTCTGACATGAAGTCAGCGTTTAACGTCTTTCTGGCTGGTTTGGCCAGCCTGGTTTTGGTCGCATGTAGTGGCGGGGGAAGTATTTCAGAGGATGGTGGCGGAGGTGGTGGAGGTACTCCTTCAACGCCAGACTATAACGTTGAACTGTCGTTGTCAGACTCTGAAGGTAATTCAATTACTGAGGTGTCCAAGGATGTGCCTGGGACGCTGAAAGTCAAAATCAGCAATGATTCCGGAACGGTTGCACAGCAAAGAGTCGTTTTCTCTTTGGAGGGGCAGGGTACTCTGGAGATTGAAAGTGATGTAACAGATTCGGAAGGCATTGCGTCAACTCAAATTTTTGCCGGCAGTCAAAAAGGGGCTGGCAGGGTCACCGCAACAGTGACTGTAGGCAGTGATTCTTTTAGTGGCTATCTCGACTTTTCTACGCTTGGTGATGATGATGGTGATGGATCCTCCTATCAATTGTCGCTTGTGCTTGAAAATAGTGGAGGGGACGCTATCTCCGAGGTCTCCAAAGATGTTGAAGGTCTTCTGAAGGCAACACTAACCAATAACGGCGTGGCAGCCGTTCAGGAGCGAGTCACTTTTTCTTTGGCTGGAGAGGGTGCATTGGAGGCTTCCAGTGCCATCACTTCATCAACAGGTGTCGCGCAAGTTAAGTTGTTTCCAGGTACAGTTAAAGGGGCGGGTACAGTTACCGCCAGCGTCGAAATTGGCGGTGAGACCGTCAATGCAAACGTTAATTTCAGTACCCTTGGTGATGGTGGTACTAATGCCAGCCCATATAGTCTGACGTTGACACTGGTTAATGCTGGCGGAGACGCCATTTCTGAAGTCTCAAAGGCTTCACCCGGTGTGCTTAGAGCGACATTGACCGAGTCGGGAGCGCCTGTAGTTCAGAAACGTGTGCAGTTTAACCTGGTTGGGGATGGTTTGCTTGACGCTTCGAGTGACGTAACTGATACCAATGGTGTGGCCGGAATAAATGTTTTTGCCGGTACCACCAAAGGTGCAGGCCGAATCACAGGTATTGCGCAAATTAATGGCCAAGATGTTGAAGGTTCTGTTGATTTCAGCACCCTCGGTGATGATGCCGGTACCAGCCCAATCGATGAATATTCTCTTGCACTTGTGGTCAGAGATATCAATGGCGATGAGCAAAGAGAGATTAGTTTCCAGAGTCCGGGACAACTGGTTGCTACTTTGTCCCGTAATGGTGTCCCTGTAAGCTATGAACGAATTTCCTTTACTTTGGATGGACAGGGGCAGATTAACCCTTCCTCTGGCACAGCCCTTACCAACAACAGTGGTGAAGCAAGTGTCACAGTTTTAACCGCCGATACAGCTGGTACCGCTCAACTTACCGCAACATTTGAGTTAAATGGTGAATCACTTTCCGAAAACTTTAACGTTCAAATAGTCGGAGATGCTCCCGGAGGTGAAGGAGAGGTTAATACACTCACGGCGGTTCTGCTTAGTTCTGACACTGGCTTGCCAACAACAGAGATATCTGCTGCTGACCCTGGCAGGGTCGAAGTGACGCTTGTCGATACAGATAGCCAACCTCTTGCCGGAAAAGTAGTTACCTTTACCAGTAGTCTGGGGTCATTCCTGCCGATGCAAGCTACAGCTCTGACTGATACTCTGGGCAGGGCAAATATCACTATTACTGCAGGAAGTGTTGAGGGCGCTGGCGAGATTACTGCCAGCTATCAGGGCGTTGATGCTGTGGTCGGTTTTGTGACAGAGGGTGACGATATCGACCCTGTAGAAGCCAGCCCTGCGATCAGCTTTGAAATATACGATTGTAATGACGCCCCAACATTCAGCAAATCTCTAAAGAACTTTGAAGTTTGTACTGTTACCTCCAACATCACCAATGAGCGTCCGGGGATTGTGGGTGCAGTGGTTACCCGTTCAGGAAGTACTCAGCCTCTTAATCAGGTGTTGGTGACCGGGGCAACGACAATTGGCGCAATTACCCCAGCTTCTGGTACAGCGATTACCGATGAAGATGGTAAGGCTGTGATGGATGTCTATGCCGATGGTGATGTTGGGGCGGGTGAACTTTCTTTGAAAGTCCAGGAAGTCACAAGTACCAAGGCGTTTGAGATTGGCCGCGTTGATATCACCCTTGATGTGCAGACCTCTTTAGGCACAAATACATTGCCTGCTGGCGGTTCGACTATTGTCGAAGTAACAGTGTTCAATCCGGACGGCTCATTAGCAACCGGACAGCCATTTTCACTGGAGTTAACCTCTGAATGCGTTGCTGCAGGAACTGCTGTCATCGATTCTCCGGTTGTGACTACTGCTGGTAAAGGGTTCAGCACATATCGCGCAGATGGTTGCGAAGGCGTAGACACTATTACGGTTAGCGCTATTACCGGTTCAAGTACAGTAACAGCAGACGCCAGTGTCACTGTTGATTCTGTGGACATTGGTTCCATTCAATATGTGGAAGCTAACCCTGTTCAGATGGCGCTCAGGGGGACAGGTGGGATCAGCGGAGCGGGAAGTCGCTCTGAAACATCTTTAGTGTCCTTTAAAGTTCTTGATGCAACAGGACAAGCGGCACCTCAGGAGAAAGTGTGTTTTGAGTTAAGTACTGAAGTTGGTGGCTTGACACTTAGCCCCAGTCCGCTGGCGGCAGACTACCTCGATTGTGAGAACATGCCTAATCCGGGAGACCCCGAGTACCCCGCAGATATTTCACTGCCTAACAAATATGGGGTGGGTTATACCAACAGTGAAGGCTTGGTTACCGTGACTGTGAATGCAGGAGATGTACCTACGCCGGTGAAAGTATTCGCTCAATGGGCAGGTAGTGACGATCAGGGGCACGACAGGATCATCAGCAATACTTCAGAGCAATTGGTTGTCAGCACGGGTATTACAGACGCCAATAGCTTCTCTCTGTCAGCTAATATTCTGAATCCCGAAGGGTGGAACTTTGACGGTGAGGAGATCGATGTGACTGTTCGGGCTGCCGACCACTTTAATAATCTTGTGCCTGCCGGTACCCGTATCTCCTTTAGAACGGAAGGGGGAGCGATTGATGCCTCTTGTGAGACAGGTTTGAAAGAAGGGGATATTCCGAATGGTACATGCTCCGTAAACTGGGTAAGTCAGAACGAGAGGCCTTTCGAAGAAGTCACTCCGGTCTGCCCAAATGGTGGATTTAATGGGAATACCACGCCGCCCTGTACAGGCACGACTCTTGAAGGTTACACGGACGGCTCTAATTCTGTGTTGCCTCAGCCTCGTCCCGGAAGAGCTACAATCACAGCATACGCTATCGGTGAAGAAGGCTTTGTTGATTTGAACGGAAACGGTCTTTATGACTCTACTGACTTCCGTACTACAGCAGATGATTTGGGTGAAGCCTTCACCGATCACAACGAAGATGGCGGCTACAGGAATAGTGGTGATCCAGCCAACAATGGTGATAGAGACGAAGAGTTTATCGATTACAATATTGATGGTGTATATACGGCCGGTGATGGGCTTTATACCGGCCTGTTATGTGCCGCAGGTTCCGAGGCTGCCTGTAGCGATACCGGTAGCAATTTGGCTAACGCACAGCTGAATGTATTTGCCAACTTGCCAATAGTAATGGCTGGAAGTGTACCTTATTTGAGATTGACTAATATTGACGAAACAACTGGGAATATCAGTCTGGCTCAGCCAATTGATTTGACTGTGAATGCATCTGAAACCGTCTATCTGTTTGTCTCTGATGTCAACAATAATACCTTGCCATTTGGCACAACGATTCAAGCAAGTATCGATAATGGTGAACTGGCTGCAGGCAGTGACAGTAGTGTGACCATCGGTTCTAACAACTCTAACCGACCTTTACTGTATAGTTTTACCGTGGTTAGAGAGGCGAATCCAAATCAAAAAACAGTCGGAGCTTTGGTTATCACAATTAAGACGCCTCAGGGTGAACTAGTTTCAGTGAGCGTCACTGTAGTCGACGCAGGGTGATATCGGTATGTAAAAAAGGCGCCATCTGGCGCCTTTTTTGTATTCGCAGTCGCTTATTTCTGGAAGCGATACACGCTGCCCAGCTTCATAATTTGAGTTAGCTCATCCAGCGCGGTGCGGGATTCAATCAGCAGTTGAGGGTCTGCAAGATCAGCGTTGGATAGCTCGTCACGATAATGTTTTTCGACCCAGGCATTCAAAGAGGTGAACAGCTCATCGGTCAGCAGAGCACCGGGGTTTACTGCAGCCAGTTCCTCCTCATTCATGGCCACTCTCAGACGCAGGCAGGCAGGGCCGCCACCGTTTTGCATACTTTGCTTCACATCGGAGTACCTGACTTCTTTAATTGGGGTGCCCAAGGTCACCAGTTCCTGCAGGTAAGCGTTTACTACCGGATTTTCCTGACAGTCAGTAGGCGCGATAATCACCATTTCACCGTTGGGCAAGGTGATAATCTGAGTATTGAACAGGTAGCTTTTTACCGCATCCTCAATACTGACTCTGGCCGTTGGTACCTGGATAAAGTGAATCTCTCCGGCCAACTTACGGCGGATCTCCTCGAATGTCGATTCTGTGTTGAGAAATGCCTGCTCATGGTAAAGGAGCACATTCTGGTTACCCACGGAGATGACATCATTGTGGAATACGCCCTGATCAATCACATCAGGATTCTGCTGAATAAACACTGTGGTGCTGTCATCCAGACCGTGCAGACGCGCTACAGCCTCAGAAGCCTCCAGCGTTTGCCTAGCAGGGAAGCGGCGAGGTTTGATAGCATTAGGATTGCTGGCCTGCTGACCATAAACAAACAATTCAAGGCCTTTATCGCCATAGGCCTGACACAGTCGGGTGTGATTGGCAGCGCCCTCATCGCCGAAGCTGGCATGCTCCGGCAGGTGTTGATGGTGGTTGAAGTATTGCGGGTTGTTGAAGATGGCTTTAAGGATGTTACCTGTGGTTTCAGGTTCGATGCTGCGGTGCAGTTTGTCTACCAGATTGGCTGGCGTGAAGTGCAGTTTGCCATCTGCGGTATCCGCGCTGGAGGAGACAGTTGCCGCATTGGCAGTCCACATGCTCGAAGCGCTGCAGCAGGCGTTAAGCAGCACGGGTGCATGCTGATAAGCCTGAGACAGTACATTGGCATCGCTGCCGGAAAAGCCAATGCGTCTCAAGGTGTCCATGTCAGGTCGCTCCTGTGGAGCAAGCATTCCCTGTATCATTCCCATATCGGCTAACGCTTTGGCTTTTTGCAATCCTTGTTTAGCGGCGGCTTTGGGATTGGATTTCTGGGCTGCATTATTCAACGAAGCCACATTACCAAATGATAATCCGGCGTAATTGTGCGTCGGCCCGACAAGCCCATCAAAGTTTGCTTCAAATTGCTTCATGCTTTTCCTTGCAGGGTTAATAATGATTATTTTGCGAAGTTTGCTGTTACAGGTGAAAATCTTTCTGTCTTGCGCAGGGACACAAGCGGGCTCCTGGCAAGGCTGATCTGTGGCCCAGTATAACTGAGCCGCAAGGGTTAACAAGGCAGCCTCCCGAGACAGAACTTGCATCCGGGCAGTGAGTTGCATAACTATTGAAGTAGCTGTGGTAAAACATGAAAGAATAGTTTTTAATTACGCAATATTATTTTTTACACTCATTCTACACTTGATTAAAAAGTGACTCGCTGGCGCATATAAAGGAGGCCCGGACTTGAAACTCGTCGGACAACCCTCTATATATGATGCCACTTTTCACCTTCCTGAGACTTTTTGGCGCAGATCACACTATGGGTAAATCGCTAGTTATCGTCGAATCGCCGGCCAAAGCCAAGACAATTAATAAGTATCTTGGTAAAGACTTCATTGTTAAATCCAGTGTGGGCCACATACGTGACCTGCCAACTTCTTCCTCTACTGAAGGAAAGACCGCGTCCAAATCTCCAGCTGAAGTTCGCAAGATGTCTGCCGAAGAAAAGGCCATCTATAAAAAACAGAAAGAGAAACAATCCCTGGTAGCCAGGATGGGGGTAGATCCCGAACACGGCTGGCTGGCCAACTATCAGATACTGCCGGGCAAGGAAAAGGTGGTAAAAGAACTGCAAACTCTGGCTGATTCCGCTGATCAGATCTATCTGGCAACGGATTTGGACCGTGAGGGGGAAGCCATTGCCTGGCACCTACAAGAGGTGATTGGCGGAGAGCCTTCACGGTATAAGCGCGTAGTTTTTAACGAGATTACCAAAACCGCCATTCAGGAAGCCTTCAGTCATCCGTCTGATTTGAACACTAATATGGTGAACGCCCAGCAGGCCCGTCGATTCCTCGATCGGGTAGTGGGTTTTATGGTATCGCCGCTACTGTGGAAAAAAGTGGCCCGCGGCTTGTCTGCCGGGCGAGTGCAGTCCGTGGCTGTGCGCCTGGTGGTGGAGCGTGAGAGTGAAATCAAGGCATTCGTACCGGAAGAGTTCTGGGATGTGCATGCGGATCTGCTGACTCAGGGGCAGGCCAATTTGCGTATGAAAGTGATTAAGCACCTGGGTAAAGCCTTTGAGCCTGTCAATCAGGCGCAGGCAATGGCAGCGGTAGAGGCGCTTAAAGGTGCCAGTTACCGGGTCGTGGAGCGTGAAGATAGGGCGACTCAAAGTAAGCCTTCTGCGCCTTTTATTACCTCTACACTGCAACAGGCCGCCAGTACCCGCCTGGGTTTTGGGGTCAAAAAGACCATGATGCTGGCGCAACGCCTGTATGAAGCTGGTCATATCACCTATATGCGTACTGACTCTACCAACCTGAGTCAGGAAGCGTTGGACGGCGTTAGAGAGCTTATCGGTAAGGATTTTGGTAATGCCTATCTTCCTGATACCCCAATCCGGTATGGCAGCAAAGAAGGCGCTCAGGAAGCGCACGAAGCGATTCGTCCATCCAATGTTAAAGTGGAAGCCCCATTGCTGACTGATATGGAGCGCGACGCCCAGCGTCTGTATGAGCTGATTTGGCGCCAGTTTGTGGCTTGCCAGATGACGCCTGCCCGTTATGACGCGACCCGTCTGACGGTTGCAGCTGGCGATTATACCCTCAGAGCCAATGGCCGTACCCTGCGTTTTGATGGTTGGACCCGGGTACAACCGGCACTGAAGAAGAAAAATGAAGAAGACAATACCCTGCCAGTGGTTGAAGTGGATGAAATGCTCAGCCTGCAGGCACTGGATCCTAAGCGGCACTTTACCAAGCCACCGGCGCGTTACAGCGAGGCTTCATTGGTAAAAGAGCTCGAGAAGCGTGGAATTGGTCGTCCGTCGACCTATGCCACCATTATCTCCACCATTCAGGATCGGGGTTATGTGAAAGTCGAGAACCGCCGCTTCTATGCTGAGAAGATGGGTGAGATCGTCAGCGACCGTTTGCTACAGTCATTCCAGGAGCTGATGAGTTACGACTTTACTGCGGGTATGGAGCAGACGCTGGATGATGTGGCCAAAGGCGATAAACAGTGGAAGCAGGTACTCGATGGCTTCTATCAGGACTTTATCGGTCAGTTGGATAAAGCCGAGCAGGATCCGGATGAAGGCGGTATGAAGCCCAACCAGATGGTACTTACCGATATCAGCTGTCCAACCTGTGGCCGCCCAATGGGGATCCGTACCGGTACTACTGGCGTATTCTTGGGGTGCAGTGGTTATGCATTGCCGCCCAAAGAGCGCTGCAAGACCACTTTGAACCTGACTGCGGGTGATGAGGCCATCAGCAGTGAAGATGCTGAAATGGAAGCCTTGCGTACCAAGCATCGCTGTGGTTTGTGTAGCACCGCCATGGACTCTTACCTGATCGATGAAACCCGTAAGCTGCATGTCTGTGGTAATAACCCGACTTGCCCGGGGTATGCAGTTGAGATGGGGCAGTTCAAGATCAAGGGGTATGACGGTCCGATTATCGAATGTGACCGCTGTGGCTCGGATATGGAGCTTAAGAATGGTCGCTTCGGCAAGTACTTTGGCTGTACCAACAGCGAGTGTAAGAATACCCGTAAGCTCCTGAAAAACGGTGAAGTTGCGCCCCCAAAAGAAGATCCTATTCATCTGCCTGAGCTCAAGTGCAGTAAGTCAGACGCCTACTTCGTGCTCAGAGACGGTGCTGCGGGGATTTTCCTGGCTGCCAGCACGTTCCCCAAATCAAGGGAAACCAGAGCACCTTTGGTGGCTGAGCTGGCGAGGTACCGTGAGCTGCTGTGGCCCAAGTACCAGTACCTGGCAGATGCACCTGCGACTGATGCTGAGGGCAATCCGGCGCTGGTGAAATTCAGTCGCAAGACCAAAGAGCAGTACGTTGCCAGTGAGGTTAACGGCAAGGCAACCGGTTGGATTGCCAAATTTGTCGATGGCAAATGGGTTGAGGAAGTTCCGGTCAAGAAAAGAGCGTCGATTAAAGCCAAATGAAGCGCTCAGCAATCTGAAAGGAGCCTGATGGCTCCTTTCGCTGAATCTGTATTACCACTTCTTTTTTTGTTGAAACAGGATGTCCAAATCGTCGTCGGATTTTTTCTTTGGTGCCGGCATTGGACTGTTCTGTTTCTGGGCATCCATGGCTTCATGTAGCAGCATCTTGGCTTCCTCGGCTTTGTTGCTGATGAAAGGGTCATTGGGGGACTGGCCTTTCAGAGTATTGAGGGTGGTCAGGGCCTTGGTGATCATCTGTTTGGCACTGCCATACTGTTTTATCCCGATGGCAGAGCGGGCACGGCTCAACATGGAGTCTACATTGATCCTTAATTGCAGATTATCAATGCGCTTCTCTTCCTGACTAAAGACATTGGGATCAACCTTGCCCTTGTTGTTTTCAGCCCTGAGAATCGCTTTGAGCTTCTTCAGCGATTGCACCAGCAGCAAAACCTGCCTGTCATTGTCAGGCAGGTGGAAATCATCTAAAGGTGGCGCCACTTCAGCGTTTTTGGAGAGGTTGTCTATCTGAGTGACCAGATCGAACTGGCGTCTTTCGTACTCTCTTTTTTGCATATCGGAAGCAACGGCAACCGCAGCAATAAGGGCGTCATTCATTCGGCGGTAGAGTACAAGAATAATCTGATTGGAACAGGGAAGCATGGCCAAGTTGGACAAAATGCTTTCAGTCTCTTCAAGAATGGTACGCTGAAGGCTCAATTCTTTACGACGCTCTCTTGCTATTCGGTCTTTGTGTTGCTGAATAATGTTGATGCCGATAACCAACAGCAAAAGGGCGCCTATTAATAAGAAAACCAGGAAAAAAGTCATAGGTTATCCAGGGGTTTTGTAATTGTGGCAATACTACAATAAATCAACAAACTAGCATAATTATCATAGTTCACGCCGGGAAACTTATTCCATTTGTGAGCTGTTCTTATTTCTTTATTTCGATTTGATTTAAGATTTTGGCTGTACTATAACCAATGATTATAGATGCGGAACCGTATGTTATGCCCGATTACCAGGCACCCACCATGGTCCAGCAAGTAAAGGACAGACTATGAAACTGCAACAACTCAGATATATTGCCGAGGTGGTTAATCATAACCTCAATGTCTCGGCAACGGCTGAAAATCTGTATACCTCCCAACCCGGGATCAGTAAGCAGGTCCGCATGCTGGAAGATGAACTGGGCATCCAGATTTTTGGCCGAAGCGGCAAGCATCTGACTCATGTTACCCCGGCCGGGCAACGGGTGATTGCGCTTGCCAACGAGATTCTGGGGAAGGTCGATAGCATTAAACGTGTTGCTGAAGAATATACCCATCCGGATCAGGGTGAGCTCAACATCGCCACCACAGATACCCAGGCAAGATATGCTTTGCCCCACATTATTCAGCAGTTCATCGAGTGTTATCCCAAAGTCAATTTACATATGCAACAGGGGACGCCACAACAGATAAGTGAGCTTGCTGCCCGTGGTAATGCGGATTTTGCCATTGCGACTGAGGCTATGCACTTGTACAGCGACCTTATCATGTTGCCTTGCTATCACTGGAATCGCAGCGTGGTCGTTCCCAAAAAACATCCCCTTGCCAATGTCAGCCAACTCACTATTGAGGAGCTGGTGCGTTATCCTCTGGTCACTTATGTGTTTGGTTTTGACAAAGCATCTGAGATTGAGGAAGCGTTTAATCGTGCGGGGCTTGAGCCCAGAGTGGTATTTAGTGCAACCAGTGCCGAGGTGCTGAAAACTTATGTTCGTCTAGGGCTTGGGGTTGGGGTTATTGCATCCATGGCGATAGATAAACAACTGGATCAGGATTTGCAGGTGATCGATGCCAGTCATCTGTTCAAGTACAGCACCACCAAAATCGGGTTTCGTAAAGGCAGTTTTCTGCGCAATTATATGTACCATTTTATTGAACGTCTTGCACCACACCTGACCCGGGATGTGGTGGAAAAAGCCGTAGCATTAGGCCATGCCAAGGCAATCGATGAGATGTTCGCCGACTTCAAACTGCCGGTTCGCTGATCACCAACGCGTGTTCAAAGTTGTTAATGGCCATAATAAATGCCGCAACTGCGGGATTAATTATGGCTGAGATTCAGCACTCAACGATATTTACTGCCAGGCCTCCTTTGGCGGTTTCCTTGTATTTTGAGCGCATATCTTTGCCGGTATCCATCATGGTTTTGATCACTTTATCCAGTGACACCTTATGGTTGCCATCTCCTCTTAGAGCCATGCGTGAGGCATTGATGGCTTTGACCGCACCCATGGCATTACGCTCAATACAGGGGACCTGTACCAGCCCTCCAACAGGGTCGCAGGTGAGCCCAAGATTGTGCTCCATACCGATTTCTGCTGCGTTTTCAACTTGTACCACAGTACCGCCCATGATTTCAGTCAAACCGGCTGCGGCCATGGAGCAGGCCACGCCGACTTCGCCCTGACAGCCGACTTCGGCACCTGAGATCGAGGCGTTTTTCTTGTACAGAATGCCAATGGCTGCGGCAGTCAGCAGGTAGCGGGCACAGATATCTTCATCAACCGGCTGTACAAAGGTGTGGTAGTAACAAAGAACGGCCGGAATGATGCCTGCTGCACCATTGGTTGGAGCGGTCACCACCCGATCTCCGGCAGCATTTTGTTCATTGACAGACAGGGCAAACAGGTCCACCCAATCCATAGCTGTCAGCGGGTCCATGTTGTTCTTGCCTTCTGCTTTCAGACGACGGTATAGTCCCGGGGCGCGGCGGCGCAGTTTCAGTCCGCCCGGCAGCAGCCCTTCCCGTTGATAACCGCGTTTAATGCAGGATTTCATGGTTTCCCAGATTTTCCACAGCCCGGCTTTGACCTCGGCTTCACTGACAACTGTCCGTTCATTGGCCATCATCAGGGCTGAAATGCTCAGCCCCTTGTCATTGCACAGAGTCAACAATTGCGCTGCGGAGCTGAAATCAAAGGGCACCTTTGCAATCGGGGTGGCGGGAGAGGCATTTTGGGCCAGGATCTCATCCTCATCCAATACAAAACCGCCACCAACAGAGTAGTAAGTGCGTTCGTACTGCACTTCTCCCTGGCTCAGGGCGTACAATGTCATGGCATTGGCGTGTGCAGGCAGTGACTTGCGTCTGTGGTAGGTAATGCCATCCTCCCGGGTGAACCTGACAATATGGCCGTTGCACAACACCAGTTGCTGCTCTTTATCAACTCGCCACAGGGTTTCATCCACTTTGTCGGTATCGACGGTTTGTGGGTCTTCGCCCATCAGTCCGAGGATCACCGCTTTGCCGGTGCCGTGACCTTTGCCTGTTTGGCCCAGAGAGCCAAACAATTCCGAACGTAATTCATCGATCCTGCCAAGCAGGCCTTTGCGCTCTAGGATGTCGACAAAGGCTTTGGCCGCTTTCATTGGGCCCACGGTATGGGAGCTTGAAGGACCTATGCCAATCTTGAACATATCAAAAACACTAATCATGAGATTTGCCTTTTATGGGTGCTTGCCCTTATCGCTCGCACTGGCTGTCACTTCGGGTTACTCTTTTCCTGAAACCCGCGAGGATATGGGTTCAGTATGACGTAATGTTATTTGCGTGCTGTCAGTATCCCACAAGCTTTACGATTTTTTAGCATTAGATTTTTTGATGTGCCATAGCAGATAAGCTTATCTGGGGAAAGTGAATTTGTGCAGATAAAGCGCATTTTTCCCAAGAAATGCTGAACTTGACCAGTTGCAGGGGAATTAATGAGTTACCTGATGATGGATTTTGGGGGACTGCAGCTCAGTGAGCTGGAGGCGGCGCAGCTGCAACATGAGGCAGTGGGTGGGGTTATTCTGTTCAGCCGTAATTTTGCCAGCCGTGTTCAGTTGTGTGAGTTGGTGAGGCAGATGCGTGCGATCCGCAATGACCTGCTAATTGCTGTGGACCATGAGGGTGGTCGGGTGCAGCGCTTTAGGGAGGACTTTACCGCTATCCCGGCGATAGGCGATATTCTTACTGCCGCAGACAATGATATGACTCTGGCCTGCCAATGGGCACGGGAGCTGGCCTTTGTGATGGCGGTTGAGTTGTTAGCCTGTGATATTGATTTGAGCTTTGCCCCGGTGCTGGATCTTAATCGTATCAGCGAGGTCATTGGCAAGCGCAGTTTCAGCGCAGATCCGCAGGAGGTAACTCAGTTGGCGAGTGCCTGGATAGAAGGCATGCACAGTGCTGGAATGGCCAGTGTCGGCAAGCACTTTCCCGGTCACGGCAGTGTTCAGGCTGACTCACACATTGCTATGCCTGTTGATGAACGCAGTTATGAGCAAATTGCCGCTGTCGATATGCAGCCTTTTATACGTTTGTGCGCTAGTGGGATGCTGGATGGTATGATGCCGGCACATGTTGTTTATTCAAGTGTCGATCCGAATCCAGCCGGTTTTTCCCGTTATTGGTTGCAGGATATATTACGGGATAAGATGGCATTTGATGGCGTTATCTTTTCTGATGATCTGGGAATGCACGGTGCATCTTTCGCCGGTGGTTTCAAGGCCCGTGCAGCCGCTGCACTTGACGCCGGCTGTGACATGATTCTGCTGTGTAATGACCCTGCAGGTGTCGCGGAGGTTTTGGCTGATTTTCCCTGGCCAAAACAGGCGTCTACCCGACCAGCCAGAGCGCTTAAGGCAGATCCGCTGCTGGTGGCTGGTGCCCTTGACAATGAAAAGCGCTGGCAGCGTGGCAGGGAATTGGCAATGCAACTAAACGGATGTTCGAATAAATAACAGGAGGCAAAATGATCTTATACCTTCACGGTTTTGATGCCACCAGTCCGGGCAATCACGATAAAATACGGCAATTGGCGTTTATTGACCCGGATGTACGGTTAATCAGTTACAGCACAGCACATCCCCGCCATGATATGCAGCATTTGCTCAATGAAGTGGATAAGCAGTGTAAACTCAGTGATGATCCTAATCCGTTGATGATAGGTGTGGGGCTGGGAGCATACTGGTGTGAGCGTATTGGCTTTCTCTCCAGGCTGAAAAGTGTATTGATCAATCCCAACCTGTGGCCTGAGCAGACCATGATCGGCAAAATTGACCGGCCGGAAGAGTACGCCGATATAGCCAGTAAATGTGTGTCGCAATTCCGGGAAAAGAATAGCGGAAAAAGTCTGGTGGTGCTCTCCAGACAGGACGAAGTGTTTGATCCCAACGCCATTGCCGAGACGCTGTCGCCTTTTTATCGGGTGGAGTGGGATGAGAGTCAACCCCACAAATTTCCATCTCTGGCACCCCACTTGATGACCATCAAGGAGTTTCGCAACGGCAATTGAATATTGCTGTAATGCGCAGGTATGGCTGATCGGCCTTTGTGCCGATCAGCCGATAATTTGTCAGCTCCCCTGAGCAGGAAGTTCTCTGGTTTTATCTCCTCTGTTTTTTGTTTTCATTAGGGAAGGGGCGAACAAGTCTTCGCACCGCTCTGGCTTATGAGCACAAGCGAGTTCGAGGTATTCAGATAAAGGAAGGCGGGTTGCCTTTCAAGGCGCAATACCAAAGAGATCGTGATTGCTCGAAAGCCCCGTAGGGCGCAATACCGTTCAGTTAAGGCGAATATACAAAGAGCTCTGCTAAAGCAGGGCTGTTTTTGTTTTTGAAAAGCAGTTCACCACGAAGCGCTCACTTCGCTCGCTACACAGAGGACACGAAG
>JAJNAU010000027.1 GCA_021462625.1 Shewanella sp. | reverse complement strand
TGGCATGAGCACAGTGTGTGGCAGTTCCGCAAAGGGGATGATTACTGTGAAATTGGTGTCAACGGTAACTTCCGTGTAGATAACGCGCCCGCGCTTAAATCTGCAGCTATTAACGGCTTGGGGGTGGTTTATCTGGCCAGTTATCTGCTGGAAGGCGAAATCGAAAAGGGGACTTTGGTGCCCTTGCTGAGGGACTGGCAGCTGACTCATCACCTGCCGCTGCAGGCTGTTTATCCCCGTCGTAAGCATCTGGCTCCTAAAGTCAGTGCCTTTATCGACTTTATCAAAGAAAGTATTGGAGCGCCGCCATACTGGGATCAGCCCTATGCTGCCTTGTATGCCGAGCGTAAGTAACTATCTTCTAAGAAACAATCTATGAAGACATCATTTCTGAAGAAATAGTTCCTGACGTAGTATTCCTGAAAGTTACCGCCCTGCAAATATAAAGGTCCCGGCATCGTCCGGGACCTTTGCTACCGTTTGTTTATTGCTGTCATGGGCTATCCAGTGTTGTTTGAGGCTGAACGGATCTTCTGGCAGCAGCTGCGTCCTGAACCCTGAATAACAGCCTCATTCGTCGTAAATTGATCATCAGGTTGGTTATCCCTGAGCGACTTCATCTACCCACAGATTGACTTGCTCCTCCAGTACATCCAGAGGCAGAGGGCCATTTTTCAACAGCAGAGTATGGAAGTCGCGGATATCAAATTTATCCCCCAGCCTGGTTTTGGCCTGCTCTCTGAGTTCCAGAATCTTTATCATACCCACCTTGTATGCAGTTGCCTGGGAAGGCATAACGATATGGCGTTCAACCATTTTGACGGCATCTGACTCGGCATTGGGGGTGTTTTGAACATAGTAGTCAATCCCCTGTTCCCGGGTCCATCGCTGGCTGTGAATGCCGGTATCCACCACCAGACGACAGGCGCGCCACAGCTCCATGGCGAGACGTCCGAAATCTGAATAGGGGTCTTGATATAGCCCCATCTCCTTGGGAAACAGTTCAGTATACAGACCCCACCCCTCGGTATAGGCTGTGTAGCGACCAAAGCGGCGGAATTTTGGGATACCTTTCAGCTCCTGTGCAATAGCGATTTGCATATGATGCCCCGGTAATCCCTCATGATAGGCGAGTGCTTCAGCCTGATAGCTTGGCATGGCTTTCATGTCGTACAGATTGGCGTAGTAAGTTCCGGGGATGGAGCCATCGGGGGAAGGTTGGCTGTAAAAGGCTTTGCCGGCCGACTTTTCCCTAAAGGCTTCTACCGGCTTGACTATCAGATCTGCCTTGGGTTTGATGCGGAAAACTTCATCCAGCCGGGCATTCATGTTGTCGATATAGGCAGTGGCTTTGGCAATGTAAGCCTCTCGCCCTTCCTGGGTGTCGGGATAATAGAACCTTGGATCATCACGCATAAAGGCAAAAAAGGTCTGTAGATCCCCATCAAAATCCACTTTCTTCATGATGGTGCGCATCTCATCATGGATGCGTGCCACTTCCTGCAGTCCAAGTCGGTGGATTTCATCTGTGCTCAAGTCGGTCGTGTTGGTTTGCTGCAGTGCTATTTCGTAGAATTTATTGCCCTGAGGCAATTTCCATACGCCGTCACGGGTATCGGCTCTGGCCTGTAGCTCGGTGACATAGCTGATCAGCGATTGGTAAGCAGGCGCAACATATTGCAGCAGGGCGGCATTGGCTCTGGCGATCAGGTCAAGTTTCTCCTGGTCGCTGATGTCAAGTTGGTTGACCTTGTGCTTGAAGTCGGCCAGCAGGGTGGAGTCATCACCGACTTCGAAAGGCAAGCCACTGATGATATTGCGGCTGTCAGACAATACATGGTTAAACACAAATCTGGGCGCGATAATGCCCCGGTCGGCCTTCAGCTTGAGATCCGCGACGAGCTCCCGAAAACGCTGCTCAATCCCCTGCAACCGACTGATGTAGGCGTTGGCATCCGCAACGCTGCCAATGGTATGTTGATTTATAAGTAGGGCCGGTGTCGTGGAGTGGGTACCATACATCTGGTTGACCGGATAGTTATGGTGACGCCACTTGAAATTGGCGATCTTCTGCTCCAATCCCTGCCTAGCGAGGCTGTAACTGATCCGAGTTTGATGATCAAGTAATTCAGGATTGAGGGTGTCAAGTTGAGTCAGGTGTAGTTTGGCGCGCTGCAGATCCCGCTGGCGGGCCGATTCGCTGATCTCATCCCACTTACCATAGTCCTGTTTGATGCCAAGGTAAGTCTGTGTGATGGGGCTTGCCATCACATTTTCCATAAACATGGCTTCAAACATCGCATTGGCACGGTCGGATTCTGCTTGAATCCTGGCGGTACTTGCGCTGTTTGTGGCTGATAAATCGGGATTGGGGGCGGTGGCACAGGCTGACAACAGCAGGGTAGAGAGGGCCGCAGCAATCAGAGTCTTTGTTGTTTTCATTTTCAGGCTCCTTGATCAAATCTGTGCAACATCCTAAAGGAGCCTGTGTAAAATTCTTGTTCTTTTTGTTAGTAAATGTTTCTTGTGTGCAGTACCAAACTGCTTTTCCCATGCATCATGGCAGGACAATGATTGCCTGCAAACCGCCCACGCTGAGGTGCCGTGAGTGCAGATATCATGAGTGCAACTGCAATGGGCGGGGACAAGCTTTGGTGTCAGCAAAACTGAGACAGCAGGTCGTTGACGAAGAAATGTCCCTTGTCGGTCAGTGTCCAGTGGCTGTCTGAAATGCTTACTAGACCACGCTGGGCGCCTCGGTTCATACCATCAGCGACCTCTGCTGCTGACAGGCCGGTTCGGGCTTCAAACTCGGCTTTGGGAATGGGCGTCATCAATCTCAGGCGATTCATCAGGTATTCCAGTGCTCTGTCTTCCAGTTTGACCTCAGTGGTATCGAAGGTATATTGCCCGGCGCTCAGGTAGCCTTTGGGGTGTTTGATTTTCACCGTGCGAACGATTTGGTCTGAGCCCGGCAGGGTCACTTTGCCATGGGCGCCGCAGCCTATGCCCAGATAGTCGCCAAATTGCCAGTAGTTAAGGTTATGGCGGCATTGAAAACCAGGTTTGGCGTAGGCGGAGATTTCATACTGCTGATATCCCAGTTTGCTCAATCGTTGTTGCCCCTGACGGTAGATCTCCCACAGTGCTTCATCATCCGGTAGCTGAGGTGGCCGGGAGTGAAACAGGGTATTGGGCTCTATCGTCAGCTGATACCAGGACAAATGCGGTGGCTGGAATGATGCTGCCGTGTCGATATCTGCCAGTGCCTGCTTAAGGGTTTGATTGGGCAGTCCATGCATCAAGTCGAGATTAAAACTCTGGTATCCGGCGTTGCCGGCCAGCTTGGCGGCAGTTTGCGCTTCGTCGCGGTTGTGAATACGCCCAAGCCGGTTCAGTTTGTCAGAGGCGAAGCTCTGAACGCCAATGGACAAACGGGTTATCCCCGCCAAGCGATAGGCGGCAAAGTCATCGTGCTCCAGAGTGCCTGGGTTGGCTTCCATGGTGATTTCGATATCGTCGGCGAACGGAATTTGCGCCGCCACACCTTCAAGCAGGGTCCTCATATGTCGGGCATCAAACAACGATGGAGTACCTCCACCGATAAAAATCGAGTGCAGTGTGCGTCCCTGAACATAGTGCAGGTCCTGCTGTAAATCCTGCAGCAATGTCTCAATATATTGCGCCTGAGGCAACTCGCCCTGCTGGCTGTGGGAGTTGAAGTCGCAATAGGGGCATTTCTGCACACACCAGGGAATGTGTACATACAGGCTCAGGGGGGGCAACTGCAGTGATAAATTGATGCTGTTCAAGCCAACAGTCCTTTGTCAGCCAGCGCCTTAACCAGTAATGCCAGCGCTTTGCCCCGGTGACTGACGGCATTTTTTTCTTCGCCGGTCATTTCTGCCACCGAGCGCTGCTCATGCTCAGGAATAAACACAGGATCATAGCCATGGCCATTGTCACCGGCAGGAGCCAGTGCAATCTGTCCCTCCCAGCCGGCCTGACAGATGACCGGAGTCGGATCTTTCGCGTGCCGCATATAAACCAGTACACACTGAAAGCGGGCGGTGCGCTGCTCTATATTTGTCAGGGCATGCAGCAATTTTTGATAGTTTTTCACATCGGTGGCAGCTTCGCCGCTGTAGCGGGCAGAATAGATACCCGGCGCGCCATCCAGTGCATCCACCTCCAGCCCGGAATCATCGGCAATGGCGGGCAAGCCGGTTATTTGCGCTGCGTGGCGGGCCTTGATGATGGCATTCTCCACAAAGGTGGTGCCTGTCTCTGCCACATCCGCAACATCAAACTGACTCTGAGGCAGTACTTCAACCTGGAAGTTCTTGAGCATCTGCGCAAATTCGTTGAGTTTTCCTTGGTTGCCGCTGGCGAGCACTATCTGTTTCATGGGAGTTCCCTGACTGACGTAAAAGTGGCAGCATGATACCCAATCCGCGGCCATCAGGGTAGCGGCCCTGTGGCAATAAAAAACGGCGCCGGGACGCCGTGCTATTTTGTTTGAGTTGCTGCTTATGCTTATCAGTCGGTGAAGAAATTTTGCTTGAACTTGAGGGTAGTGTTCAACTGACGTCCGTGTTTGATACCGATTTGAAAGTGGATGGTCTCATCACTGCGATAGGGCACTTCGGCAATATAGTACACAGCCTTGCCTTCACGGATTTCCCTGAATTTCAGATTAATACTGCTGTCCAGCAGATTTTTGGCTATCCCGGTAATTTCCACCGGAACCCCGGGGGAGTCCTTTTCCTTGGCATGCAGGACGGAAATGTTGACGATCCCGGTGTAGTTGCTGCGCTGCAGGCCATAAGCTTTGGCGATGGCTGGCGTCAGAAAAGTACTGCCAAGCGCCTGATAATGAATGACATAATCACCCACAGTTTGCTGATTCGCGCTGGCTGAAAAACACAATGCAAGTGTGAGCAGGCCAAGAGCCTTGAACAATCGATTCATACTGGATACCTATGCAGGGGCGGAGGTTCCAGTATAAAAGCTGTTAACTATGTTAACCAGCAGATTTACGGCCCTGATTTTCAGGGCTGTAACTCAGAGCAGCGCCTCAACATTCTCGGGGATAACCTTGGGGGAGGGAATGAGGATCTGTTTGTGGCGACCCAATTCGCCTCTGACGATGGCGATCTCACCTTTGGGGACCCTAAACAGCTTGGACAGATACTTGGTCAGGTGTGCATTGGCTTTGCCATCGACAGGTGGGGCGGTTATCGCCACTTTTAACTCATCACCGTGAAGTCCCACAATTTGATCCCGGCTGGCCTTGGGTTGAATATACAGATTCAGCAGCAGGTTGCCCTGCTGCATCAGCACTGCCGCCATCAGATGACGCCCCAGTATGGGACATACTGACCCAGCAGAATGTTGAGGAAGTTCATACCGATAAGTACCACCATCACTGACAGATCCAGGCCGCCAATGGGAGGAATAATTCGGCGTACCGGTGCCATCACAGGTTCAGTTAATTGCTCCATGATCATTACAATCGGGTTGTAGCCCTGATTAAACCAGCTGAGGATAGCGCGGATAATTAACATCCAGAACAGCAGTGAGCCTGCCTTTTTAACAACAGTTACCACGGCCATCATCAGCATAGGGACAGGTTCAAATGCGGCGCCGGCTATCAGATACAGCAGCACCAGTTTGGCGATGACGACCACTATTGCGAGCAGCACTGAGGCGGTATCCACATTGCCCATCGCGGGCAGAGCCCGACGCATAGGGGCAACAAAAGGATAGGTGGCCTTGACCACAAACTGGCTCAGCGGATTGTAAAAGTCGGCCCGAGCCAACTGTAGCCATATGCGTAAGATCACAACCATCAGGTATAGATCGAACAGGGTATTAACTAAGAAACTCATTGCATTCATGCAGTTATTTACCTTCTATAAATCTGCCCGGATATTAAAAAGTGTCAGCCATTTCTTCGGCGCGCTTAATACAGTTTATCATGGCCTGCTCGACCAAGTGGCGCAAATCGCCGGCTTCAAAGGTGGCTATTGCCTGAGCCGTTGTCCCACCTTTGGAAGTGACATTTTCTCTGAGGGTGCTGACAGCGGTATCAGGATTGTGGCTCACCATCTGGGCAGCGCCAAGTGCAGCCTGCTGGGCCAGTAATCTTGCCTGCGCAGGATCCATGCCCAGTTTTTCGCCGGCACTGATCATGGACTCCATAAACAGGAAGAAATAGGCCGGAGAACTGCCGGCAAGAGCAATCACCAGATTCAGGTCTGCCTCTTTATCAACCCAGAGAACCTTGCCTCCGGCACTCATCAGCTGCTCGACATACAGGGTATCCTCTGCAGACAGCTGCGTTCGCAGTAAGCCGGTCATGCCAAAACCAATCTGAGTGGGTGTGTTGGGCATGGCACGCACTAACCTGAGGGGCTGTTGCAGATACTCGCCATAGCGGTCAACAGGGATTCCCGCTGCGATGGAAATCACCAGTTTATTGCTGAAGTCAATGTGTTTGAGCTCTGCCAGCACAGATTGCATCAGCTGAGGTTTGACCGCCAGTACCACCACTTCACAGTTGTTGACAGCGGCTTGATTATCTGTGGTGACACAAACCCCAAAATGCTGTCTGAGGGCGTCAAGCTTGGGTGTTGAAGGGTTACTGGCAATAATGGCATCGGCTGGGTAACCGCTGCCAACCAGACCACTGATGATGGCGCGACTCATATTGCCCGCGCCGATAAAACATATTTTCCTGGATTCCATGTCACTCTCTGTGAAGACGGCCTGCCCATGTTATGGGGTCAAACCTGACAAAAACAAGGTCTGCGCTGGGGAGACCTGTGATCAGGCTGATTAATCACGGGCACCGAAGATGGCGCTGCCGATGCGGACCATGGTAGAGCCGTGAGCGATAGCCTGTTCAAGGTCGCCACTCATTCCCAAGGACAGGGTATCAACGGCTGGGAACGCCTGCCTGAGTTCGTCGAAACAGGCCTTGAGCGCAGCAAATTCGCGGTTTTGTTGCGCTACGTCATCGGTATCCGTTGGAATCGCCATCAGCCCTCTGAGGGTCAGCCCAGGCAGTGCATTAATTTCCCTGGCCAGTGCCAGCATATGCTCGGGATCTGTGCCGGATTTGCTGTCTTCGTGACTGATATTGATTTGAATGCATACATTCAGCGGTGACATATGCAATGGGCGCTGTTCACTCAGACGTTTGGCGATTTTGCCGCGGCTGACTGTGTGTATCCAGTCGAAATGCTCAGCCACAATCCGGCTCTTATTGGATTGCAGTGGACCGATAAAGTGCCATTCAATGTCGGGAAAATTCGGTTTCAGCTCAAGGATCTTCTGTTGACCTTCCTGAACGTAATTTTCTCCGAAGGCACGTTGTCCTGCGTGGTAAGCTTCAATAATCTGACTACTGGGTTTGGTCTTGCTGACTGCCAACAGTTGTATGTCATTGGTTGGACGGGCGCATTTTTGCGCAGCTAGCACGATCCTTTGTTGGGCTGTCGCTAATCTATCTGCTATTGTTTTCATATTGTAATCAATCAGTACAAGGGACGTCCCAAAAAAATGGAAATCACTGAGTTACTAGCTTTTAGTATAAAGCATAAGGCTTCGGATCTACACTTGTCTTCCGGTGTTCCGCCCATGATTCGCGTCGATGGTGACGTGCGTAAGATTAACCTTCCAGTGCTTGATCATAAGGATGTGCACAGCCTTATCTTCGATATTATGAATGACAAGCAGCGTAAAGACTACGAAGAGCACCTGGAAATCGACTTTTCCTTTGAAATACCCAATCTGGCCCGTTTCCGTGTGAATGCTTTCAATCAGGCTCGCGGTGCAGCGGCGGTATTCCGTACTATTCCCAATATAGTGATGTCGCTCGAAGAGTTGGGAGCCCCGGATATTTTCAAAAAGATTGCCAGTTTCCCCCGTGGTCTGGTGCTGGTGACCGGTCCGACCGGTTCGGGTAAAAGTACCACGTTGGCGGCCATGATCAACTACATCAACACCAACCGGCACGAACATATCCTGACCATCGAAGACCCCATTGAATTTGTCCACTCCAACATAAACTGTCTGATCAACCAACGGGAAGTGCACCGTCATACTCACAGCTTTAACTCGGCACTGCGCAGCGCACTGCGTGAGGACCCGGATGTGATTCTGGTCGGGGAGCTGCGGGATTTGGAAACCATTCGCCTGGCGATGACCGCAGCGGAAACCGGTCATTTGGTGTTCGGCACCCTGCACACCACTTCGGCGGCCAAGACCATTGACCGAGTGGTGGATGTGTTCCCTGCTGGTGAAAAAGACATGGTGCGTACCATGTTGTCTGAGTCCCTGCAGGCGGTGATTTCCCAGACTCTGATCAAGAAAGCAGGCGGTGGCCGGGTGGCGGCGCACGAGATCATGATGGGCACCCCTGCAATCCGCAACCTTATCAGGGAAGACAAGGTGGCTCAGATGTATTCGTCTATTCAGACGGGGATGAGCCACGGCATGCAGACTCTGGAGCAGAGCTTGCAAAATCTGGTCAATCGCGGCTTGATTACCGCTGATGAAGCCAAAGGCAAGATCACCAACAAGCGAGTACTCTAAGGAATTCACATGGAAAATCGTCCATTTTTGAAAGTCATGGTGGAGCGTAAAGCCTCGGATATGTTTATTACCGCAGGTTTTCCCATCAGCGCAAAAATCGATGGAAAATTGGTTCCCATAGGGGAGGAAATGCTGACTCCAGAACAGTCGCTGACGTTTGTTGAATCCTTCATGACAGAGGCACAGAAGCAGGAATTCCGAGATACCAAAGAGTGTAACTTTGCTTTTGCAGCCAAAGGGCTTGGCCGCTTCAGGATCAGTGCCTTCTGGCAGCGGGAGTCCTGTGGCTGCGTCATGCGGCGTATCGAAACTAAAATTCCGGATATGGATGAGTTACACCTGCCGCCTATCCTCAAGGATTTGGTTATGAGTAAGCGGGGGCTGGTAATTCTGGTGGGGGGAACCGGTACCGGTAAGTCTACCTCTCTTGCGGCACTTGTCGGTTATCGCAATGCACACTCCCGCGGTCATATACTGACCATCGAAGATCCGGTGGAGTTTGTGCACAGCCATAATCAAAGCATCATCACGCAGCGGGAAGTGGGCATAGATACAGAAAGTTTTGATGTGGCACTCAAAAGTTCGTTGCGTCAGGCGCCGGATGTGATCCTCATCGGCGAGATCCGCAGTCAGGAAACCATGGAGTTTGCGCTGTCTTTCGCCGAAACCGGTCACCTTTGTATGGCGACCCTGCACGCCAACAATGCCAACCAGGCGCTGGAGCGCATCCTGCACCTGATCCCTCAGAGCAAACACCAGCAGTTGTTGTTTGATCTGTCATTGAACCTGCGCGCTATTGTGGCTCAGCAACTGGTGCCCCGAATCGACGGTAATGGCCGCCGTGCAGCCATTGAAGTGCTGATCAATACCCCCAGGGTGTCCAGCATCATTCAAAAGAATGAGCTGCACCTGCTGAAAGACACTATGACCAAGTCCGGTGAGCAGGGGATGCAGACCTTCGACCAATCGTTGTTCCGCCTCTACAAGGAAGGGGAAATCAGTTATGCTGACGCCCTGCATTATGCAGACTCGCACAATGACCTGCGGCTGATGATTAAGCTCGACAGCAATGAACTTGCCAGTTCCAATTTGATGAATAACGTTACTTTCGATAAGGGATAAGCGCAGGCGATTGCTGCAATCTATCCCGCACATCCAAAACGGAGATCATTATGATCTCCGTTTTGTTATATTGCGTAGATTCACCGGATGAACAGGATTTCAGGGAGACAGCAATGAAAACAACACTATGGGCAATGGCACTGACATTAACATCGACCGACGCGCTCGCCCAGTGCCCGGACTATCTGAATTACCATGCCAAGCGACTACATTCCAGTGAGTGGGTGAACCTGTGCGAGTTAACACAGGGCAAGCCTGTGTTGATTATCAATACGGCCAGTAATTGTGGATTTACCCCCCAATTCAAACAACTGGAAGCGATAAACCGGCAGTATGCTGAAAAAGGGCTGGTGGTGATTGGCTTTCCTTCCGACGATTTCTTTCAGGAAGAGGATGATGAGAAGGATACAGCTAAAGTCTGTTATCTGAATTACGGCGTCAGCTTTACCATGTTGTCACCCTCTGCGGTGCGGGGCAGCGATGTCAATCCTGTCTTTAAATATCTGGCGGAAAAGTCTGCGTCGCCGAAATGGAATTTTTATAAATATGTGGTCAGTGGGGACGGTGAGCAGGTGATGCAGTTCAATTCGAGGGTGACACCTGATAGCCAGGAGCTGACCGAGGCGATTGAGTCTGTTCTGTAAATTGCAGCTGATGCAGTCGTTAAGTCACAATTCTGACTCTGATCAATTTTCAACTCCGCTGATTATGTTACATCATCTGGCCAACGTGCAGGGAAACGCAGCGGCTTGCCCAAGTGGCTGCAAAGTACAGTAAACCAAAAAAGATAAGAGGCTGTTTTGGCAAAATATATTGGATTAACCAAGGAGCAGGGACACGGTAAGCGGGGAAAAACCGGAGTGTTACTGGTCAATCTCGGCACCCCTGATGAACCTAGTACTCCGGCGCTGCGACGTTATCTGGCGGAGTTCCTGTCGGATCCCAGAGTGATAGAAATGCCCAGGCTACTGTGGAAAGCTATTCTTCATGGCATTATTTTACGTACCCGACCCGCCAAATCAGCGGCGGCCTATCGTGAGGTATGGACGGATGCCGGCTCACCTCTGATGGTCATCAGCCTCAGACAAACATCCAAGCTTCAGAGATTGCTGGATGAACAGCAGGCGGGTTGCAGTGTTCATCTGGCGATGCGCTATGGTAATCCATCGATTGCCAGCGTGATGCAGGATATGCAGCGTCATGGCATAGACAACATAGTTGTGTTGCCTTTGTATCCACAATACGCGGCGCCCAGCTCAGGGACTGTGTTCGATGCTGTTGCGGCCGAACTCATGCGCTGGCGTTATGTGCCATCGCTGCATTTTATCCATACTTACCATGACAGTGCTGACTATATCGATGCATTGGTGGCATCCATCAAACGGGATTTTGATACCAATGGCAAGCCACAGAAGCTGGTGTTGTCCTACCACGGTATGCCACAGGAGTACCTGGAAAAAGGCGACCCTTACTACTGTTTCTGCATGAAGACCAGTGCCCTGGTGGCGCAAAAGCTGGGATTGGAAGAAAAGGACTATATATCGACCTTCCAGTCACGCTTTGGTAAGGCGGTATGGCTGCAGCCCTATACAGATGCCATCATGAAGGCTCTGCCGGGAGAAGGGATCAAAGACGTAGCTGTTATTTGCCCGGCCTTCAGTGCAGATTGTCTGGAAACGTTGGAAGAGATCACCGGTGAAAACCGTGAATATTTTGAAGCGGCTGGCGGCGAGTCGTTCCGCTATATTCCCTGCCTGAACGATGATGATGCGCATATTGCCATGATGGCAAGTCTGGTTACGCCCTTTTTGCCACGTTAACCTGTCATGTACTCAGTATCGAAGTAATAGAAGGAGACTTCTCTGCCTGGACAAGGCAGAGAAGCATCGTCATGGTTGAGAGTTTCCGAGCCAAAAAGGTCGCGAGCCGACGCTGGAGTACCGTGATTAAATCAGTTCTAAGGAGCTCACACTAGAGCAAGTAGGGCAGGCAATACGCGCACACTGGGGAATCGATGCACTGGATCTTGGATGTCAGCTTTCAGGAAGACGGCTGTCAGATTTACCGAGAGAATGCAGCGGAGAATCTGGCAGGGCTACGACATATGGCACTGAATATGTTGCGTAATGAATCGACCAAGATAAGTGTACCGATGAAGCCAGCGTTTTTTGAGCGAATTTTGGTAGCGGGATTTTCTCAATGGCGAACTAATGAACACTCATGCGGACGCCATGTCAGGCTGCCTAGGCGAATGTTACACTTTGGACTTTAATCTGTGGAGAGCGCGGTTTTTGGAATAGTGTTTTCAAGTGCTACTTCCGTTGGTGGCTTAGAGGTAGCTGGAGCAGTGTTCTGGGGTGTTTTTAGGCAGCTGCAGACCTTGAATTCCTCTCCATAGGCAGTTCCGGTCATTCTGGCCCATGGGTGTGTGGCAGGGGCTTGCAGTAGTTCTACGGAACAAGAGGGTCCGAATAGATCCGCGCAAGTCAGCCCCACCATTGGTAATTTGTTGTTGCAACAATGGGGCGAACCATACATTGTTGTCAGCAATAACTGTTTTCAAAGTAGCTTTCGATAATCAATATGGCAGAGACCGCGTCAACCTGATCCTTGGTCAGCGCTTTGTAGCCTCCAAGTTCAAACAGCCTGGCTTTGGCATCTGCTGTGGTCAGGCGTTCATCCTGCGTGACCACCTTGATACCGAAGCGGCCGTTGATGCGGTTGGCAAATTTACGGGCACGTTGAGTCATTTCCTGCTCCGTGCCATCCATATTCAGGGGCAAGCCCACGACCACTAGATCCGGTTGCCACTCTTTCAGCAGCGCCTCTATCTGTTCCCACTTGGGGATACCATCGACCGCTTTAAGGGATGTTAAAGGGGATGCACTCCCGGTAAGCTGCTGGCCGATGGCGACACCTATACTCTTAGTACCATAGTCAAAACCCAAAACTGTTTGTGTATTCATTGAATTCTCTTGCTCGTCAGGCGTGTCCGGTCTGATGTGACATTTGCCAGACATCAAAACCCAGGGCGCGGGTCGCCTGTTGCCATCTGTCCTCAAAGGGAACGTGGAAAATGATTTCATTGTTGGCGGGATTGGCGGGATTGGCGGGATTGGCGGGAATGGTCAGCCAACTGTTTTCGGCCAGCTCCTGCTCCAGCTGATCTTTACTCCAGCCAGCATAGCCCAGAATGACCATGGCATGCTCCGGAGCTTTGTTGGTTCCAATTGAAGTCAGAATATCCCGGGAGGTCGTCAACATCAGCTCATCACTGAGCTTGATGCTGTTACTCCAACTGGCCTGAGGTGTATGCAGCACGAAGCCTCGCTCAGGTGTGACCGGGCCACCGACCATCACGGCTTGCTCAAGCATGTCAGGCCTGCTGATATCCTCAGATTGCAGTGCCATTTGTTCCAGCAGATCAGTAACCAGGATTTCATAGGGACGGTTGATGATAAGCCCCATGGCGCCCTTGTTACCGTGCTCACACATGTAAATGACAGTGCGCTCGAAGAACGTGTCCTGCAAAGAGGGCATGGCAACCAGAAAGTGATTGGTTAAACTTTGCATCATCATAAAACCCCCTTGACCTCAGTTATCAACCACCGGCCAGCTTGACCTGATACCCCATCTTTTCCATCAGGGACTTAAGCTGCTCCCGATTGTCAGTTTGCACCTCTATATCAAAGCCTTTGACAGTGCCGCCACAGCCACACTGTTTCTTGAGTTTCTGTGACAGCGCTTTAAGCTCATCCACATCCAGTCCCAGCCCTCTGATGATGCTCACTCCTTTGCCTTTGCGGCCTTTGCTGTCACGGTGAATACGGACTGTGCCATCCCCCTTGGGGACTTCCTTGACTTCAGGCTCCGGGGTAATTCGGCCTTTATCGGTGCTGAACACCAAAGCAATATTGGGATCGATTCTCATGATGCTTGATTGAGTGAATAAATAAACTTGATCTTTAAGTGTACCAAATTCACTGCGCTCGAGGGAGTATTCTGTGATTGTCGCGATGAGGCTTCAGCGGAGCAGATCTACTGACCATACTTGTAGTTAATGTTGTAACATTCTATTGTGAGCAATGTGTTGTAATGAGTAAAAACCGTTTTGTGAGGAGGGGCTTGGCTTACAGCCACATCTGCAGCGTTACAGCTGTTGCAAATGGTAGCGGTAAACCTACGCAGAGCATGCACGGGACTTATTTGCACCTTCATTAAGCGGCGTTGGCGTTGATGACTGAGAAGAGCAATATGCACCGGGTGAAACTGCAGCTGTCTGTGGCAGTGTAAATTTCGGTAAAAATCTTTCTTTACATTGCACTTTTTTAGCTGTTTTTGGTCGAAGAGGGTATTGGTTGTGTTGCCGTACTCCGGGATTTTCCAATTCTGAGGAAGGGGGAAGCTGACCACATTGTTATTCTTTACGCGGGGTGGTTATGAAAAAACTTATGCTTTTGGCTATGGCACTGATGTTGGGTGCCTGCAGCTCGGTGGACACCAACTGGGACTATAACCCAGCGGTGGATTTTGCCCAGTTCAAAACATTTGCCTGGACAACATCGGTAAATGATAAGTCAGAATATCATCTGGATGGGTTGATGGATGCCCGGGTTCGCAAAGCGATTGATGATCAGCTGGCGCTAAAAGGTCTGACAGAGGTGCCACATGACAAGGCGCAATTGTTGGTGAATTATCTGACTAAAGTCGATACCAAGGTGGATGTAGACACCTTTACCAATTATTACGGCTATAACCCTTATTACCCCTATTACGGTCCGGGTTGGGGCTGGGGTGGTCAATGGGGACAAACCCAGACTCAGGTACGTGAATATAACGTCGGTACCCTGATTGTGGATCTGGTGGATGCCAAAACCAAGGCGCTATTATGGCGTGGCAGTATTGCCGACATCATCAAAGACAAGAAAACGCCTCAGGAGCGTACCGAGTTTATCAATAAGGCCGTGGCTGACATTATGGCCAATTATCCTCCAAAGCCACAGCAGTAAAATCCGATAAGGCATTGATGAAAAAGCGGCATTCGCCGCTTTTTTTTGTCATCCCGAATCCAGCGGCAATGAGGGGTAATTGTTTTTTACAGCAGCCCCTGCATCAACTGCCGTAAGCGTTTGCTTGCCTGATTAGCAGCATCCGCTGGATGCTGGATCAGATCTACATTGGCCTGCCAGCTGAGGTTCTCTGCATCTACAGGCAATTTAATAAGGGAGCCTTCGGTGATTGCCTGAGCGGCAATATGTTGTGGTAGCATTGCCCAGCCCAATCCGGCCTTGGTTAGTTCATTGAGCATGTAATAATTGTCTGCCTGCCACACATCCGGTGACAGCGGATAGTTGAACGCACTGCCTACCTGATTGCGGGCACCTATGACCAGTTGTCTGTGTAATTTGAGTTGATCTGTATGCTTGGGCTTGTCCAACGCCAAAGGGTGTTGCGGGCTGACCAGAATATCAAAGGTGACAGTGCCTACGCTGTCAAAATGCAGCAGGCTTGGGTATTCTAGCGATGAAAACACCAGGCCAGTTCCCGCGCGCCCCTGCTGCACCAGCTCAATAATATCGGGGCTGGATGCCGACAGGGTTTCAAATGCCAGTCCCGGAAATTCAGCCGCCATTGTAATGAGAACATCTTTCAGTCCTGCTGCCGGGATCCCTTCGTCCAGCGCCAGCGTCAGTCGGGCCGGTTGCCGGCTTTCAAGCAAGGTGAGTTGTTGTTCAAACAGTTTCTGCTGAGCCAGCACCGCCTGAGCATAGGGCAACAGTTGTTTGCCTGCTTCGGTTAATTCCGGATACCGACCACTGCGGGTAAAAAGTGTCTGATTGCTGTCAACTTCCAGATTGATGATCTGTTGGCTGACAGCTGATTGCACTTTCCCCAAGACTCGAGCGGCAGCAGAAAATGAGCCTTGATCAACGGTTGCGACGAAACAGGCCAGCTGCTCCAATGTATACATATCGAAAAACCAGATGGTATCTAACTTTACATATCATTATGCATGATGATAATAGCCGGGTCTTGTTTATTCCCCCTGTTTCTGGAGGTATTTGATATGCAACAAACCAAGATGATGGGCACCAAAGAGAGAGTTTTCCATGCGGTGCTGTTTGAGCTGGTGGCCCTGTCCCTGATCATTCCCCTGACCGCCGTGTTCACTGGGAAGGGCACGGGCTCACTGGCGATGGTGGGCGTGGGGCTGAGCTTATACACAGTGGTCTGGAACTATGTTTATAACCTCTGGTTCGATAAAGCTTGTGCGGTGCAGCGGGAGCAACGCAGTCTTAAAACCCGTATCCTGCATACCATGGGTTTTGAAGGTGGCTTGGTATTTGTGACCGTTCCGGTAGTGGCCTGGTTCCTGAATATCAGCATCTTGGCGGCATTGGCGCTGGAGGCCGGTTTACTGGTGTTCTTCTTTTTCTACGCCATTCTGTTTAACTGGGGTTATGACAAAGCCAGAGCCAGATATCTGGCGTCCAGGGAGGGGGTGAACAAGTCCTTGCACCGAACTGGCTTTGGTAGCAGCAGGATTTAAAGGCATTCAACTGTAGGCACGCACGGGACACATTCGCACCTTCTCATAAATCTGTTGCTACCCAAAGTGCAGATAAAGTCACTGAGCGTTAATCAATACGGCAAGGATGCTGTCTAATGTACCTAATTGAAAAACCAACGATTTCTTTGCGTTCCACCCTAGATTAGACTATACCGGATTAAGGAGTTTGCAAGGAGACAAAAGGATGAGCAAGTGGCCCTTGGCGCTGCTTTTATTAAGTTGTGCCCACAGTGTGTTTGGATGGTCAGATACAGATCTTGATGGCGTGCCGGATCTCAAAGATGCCTGTCCCGGTACTCCCGAGGGGCTGGCAGTATTGGCAAATGGCTGTACCAAAGAGCCCCTGAGTCAACTTTGCCTGCCCACTGACAGCGGCAGTAAATTCCCCTCAGACTGTGCTGCCGCAGCCAGGATCGCCGTTCATTTCCCTACCGGCAGCGCTCAACTGCCCCAGAGCCAATGGTCTACTCTGGCAAATATAGCACGCTTTCTGAAAACCTATCCTGATACTCATATGTTACTGGCCGGGTATGCCGACAAAAGGGGCACAGATGCGGCAAACATACCTCTGTCGCTGGCACGGGCTGACGCAGTCAGACAAGTACTGGTTGGTGACTATGGCATTGCTGCAGAACGATTACTGGTTTCGGGAAAGGGTAGCAGTATGCCTGTCTCCAGGGAGAATGGAGAAAAAGGAAATTATCTCAATCGCCGGGTTGAGTTTGTTGTAAAAAACGAATAGCTTTGGATCGTTTGTAATTTTGGAGCATGCCCGGGAGTAGCTTGATGAATGAGTTGAGTGGATTGATAGAGCAGGCACCGGATTTGATAATGACCTATAGTCTGAAATTGCTCTTTGCCGTCATCATTTTTGTCGTCGGTCGGTACATGTCCAATGTGACCAAGAAGTTGACGGTAAAACTGCTTGAAAAACGCGAGGTTGACAAGACGGTAGTCAGTTTCGTTGGCAATATTGTCTGGGCGATTGTCCTTACCCTTACCATTATTGCGACCCTTGGACAAATCGGTGTTCAGACCGCTTCGTTGGTGGCTGTGGTCGGTGCGGCTGGTCTGGCAGTTGGATTGGCTCTGCAGGGTTCGCTGTCCAACTTTGCAGCCGGTGTACTTATGGTGCTGTTCAAGCCATGCCGGGTTGGGGATTATGTCGAAGCCGGTGGCGTGGCAGGAACTGTCGATGAGATTACTATCTTCTCAACCAAGATGTTGACACCGGATAACAAGGTAATCATCGTTCCCAATACCTCCATTATGAATGGCAGCATCATCAACTACTCCGCCATGGAAAAACGCCGTGTGGATATGGTGATAGGTGTTTCCTACGACGCCGATATTCGTCAGGCCAAACAGCTACTGTGCAGCATTCTTGAGAATAACCAATATGTGCTGAAGGAGCCCGAGTATATAGTAGCTGTGTCATCCCTGGGGGATTCCTCGGTCAATTTTGTGGTGCGCCCGTGGGTGAAAACCTCAGATTACTGGGATGCACATTTTGAATTGACCGAAACCATCAAGCTGTCGTTGGATGAAGCCGGTATCGGTATTCCGTATCCTCAGATGGATGTGCATATCAAGGAAACACCAGCAGCCTGATAAGGTTGCTGTCGATAACAGAAAGCCGGCTAAATTGCCGGCTTTCTTGTACCATTTTGTCAGGATCCGTGCTGCTCAGTGACCGTGGGGATCGGCTTCGGCCTGGTAATCAAAGGTCGGAATGGACCAGCGATACTTGAGCGCCAGCATCCGGAAGCTGAAACCAAAACTCAGGCACACCAGCAGATTAATCCATTCGGTGATCTGCAGGGAACTCAGGCCAATATACAGGGCGGCGGTGGCCAAAGAGATCAGCGCATACAGCTCCTTACGGAAGATGAGCGGTACCTGGTTGCACAGAATATCGCGGATGACGCCGCCAAATACCCCGGTAATCACGCCCATCACCACAGCGACGACAGGACTGAATCCCAGTGCCAGGGTTTTTTGCGCGCCGATAATGGAAAATACTGCCAGCCCCAGCGCATCAATAGTCAGAAATAGTTTGGAGAGATAGCGCATCAGTGGTGCGATAATTACTGTTAACAACGAGGCAAAGGCAATCGCCATTAGATAATGCACATTATCAATCCAGATAATCGGATAGTTGCCCAACAGAATGTCTCTCAACGTGCCTCCACCAATGGCCGTGGCACAACCGATTATCACAACACCAAAGAGATCCATCTGCTTGCGACCCGCAGCCAAGGCGCCAGTCATGGCTTCGGCGATGATCCCGATGAACCAGAGGAGACTGATAAACTGCGCTTCTTGCATGATGAATATACCTGTAGCCGAAATTGAGCTGAATTTTGCCTTAAATTCCGCCGCTCTCCAATAGACAATTTATAAAAATTAGCATTAGATTAACTAATGTTATTTTAAAATCGCTGATAACGATTTTATCCAGCTCTATAAAGATGTTCATGCCAATGTTGCAGTGGCTTCAGTTTAACTATGGCTAATGGATTCTGTGTTTTTGTTTGCATTTTCCGTTATTGGGCGCAAAATTCGAGTCCTGAAGGATATTTTGACAATAACACTGAGTAGACCCGAGCCATGATAGATTTTCGCAGTGATACCGTAACCCAGCCAACAGAGGCCATGCGCAAGGCGATGTACTGTGCTGAAGTGGGGGACGATGTTTATGGTGATGACCCCAGCGTCAATGAGCTGCAGGCGATGGCTGCAGATATGCTGGGATTTGACGATGCCTTGTTTGTCGCATCCGGCACCCAGGCCAATCTGTTGGCGTTAATGGCCCATTGCGAGCGGGGCGATGAATACATATGCGGTCAACAGGCGCACAACTACAAATTTGAAGGTGGCGGGGCTGCTGTGCTCGGCAGCATCCAGCCTCAGCCGCTAACAAATCTGGCCGACGGTACGCTTTCGCTTGAAGATATTCGTGAGGCTATCAAACCTGATGATGTGCATTTTGCCCACACAAAACTCATCAGTCTGGAGAATACTATTGGTGGCTTGGTGTTACCTGAATCTTTCCTGGCCGACACACAGGCGTTGGCGTTTGAGCACAGACTAAAAACCCACCTGGATGGTGCCCGTCTGGCTAATGCGGCGGTCGCGTGTGGGCGGAGCATGGCGCAGTTATCGCAATATTTTGATTCTGTGTCTTTATGCCTGTCTAAAGGGTTGGCGGCACCCGTGGGTTCACTGTTGCTCGGAGACAGCCATTTAATCCCAAAAGCCCATCGCTGGCGCAAGATGCTGGGCGGCGGTATGCGTCAGGCCGGTGTGCTGGCGGCAGCCGGTAAGCTGGCATTGACTGAGCAGGTAGAGCGATTGGCTGAGGATCATGACAACGCCAGACTGTTGGCTAATGGATTGATGCAACTGGATGGTTTCAGGGTGGATCTAACTTGGGTTCATACCAACATGGTATTTGCAGAACTGGCAGTTGAGCTTAATCCTGAGGTGCTGGCGCATAATCTGCGTGCGCAGGGGGTGTTAATCACGCCGGGGCGAACCATCAGATGGGTCACTCATAAAGACATAAGTCGGGCTGACGTGCAGCGCACTCTTGAGTGTATCAAGCGCGCGCTCTAACTTTTCTGTCGAAGTCGTATTATGGGTTAAAGCCTCTGTCGCGTCATCGCTGCTGAAAAGTGGGCTTATGCCCTCAGGACGAGGCTTCGAAGGTTTTTTAAACAGTTTCTGAGCATGAATGTACCACCCTGCAGTGCAAAAATAATCATTTTAACTATGATTTTTTAGGCCTATAAGCATGCAACAGATGTTGCGTTCAAAAAGCGAGCATTCATGCAGTCGCCCTGGTTACCCCCCCAGTAAGCTGAAATGCCGGAGTTGGCAATGCCGACGGTTGTACAAATACCAGTACGAAACAATTTGGTGCAGTTGTCCCTTAAAAAGTGCATTAAAGCCTGTGGTTAGCGGCAGCAGGTTTTTTAATTTATTGATATTACGAGAATATTTGAATTGGCATTCAAAGTGCTGTGTTCCTTTTGAATCAGCAACGGAGGTCAATATGAAATTCTACAGTCGACATTGGGTAAAACCAGAACATCTGAACCCGGCCAATACCCTGTTTGGCGGTCAGTTACTTGCCTGGATAGATGAAGAGGCTGCGATTTTTGCCGCATGCCAGATGAAGAGTCAGTGTCATGTGACCAAATTGATTTCTGAAATCAACTTTCTGACGCCGGCACGTCAGGGCGATGTACTTGAATTTGGGTTTGAGTTGATAAGCCTAGGTGCCAGCAGTATTACTCTGACCTGCCTGGTGCGCAATAAGGTTACCGGTATACCGGTGGTTGCCATAGACAAACTGGTGTTTGTCCATGTGGATGGACAGGGTAAACCAGTCCCCCACGGGATGAAGCCCAATGCAGCCTGAGCCGATTACTGGCCGTTTACCTCTTCTTTAACGGATTTTACGGCATCGCGCGAGGCGTGGCCGATAGCCCGGGTAGCGTCCCGAGTAGCATGGCCTATTTCAGTGGTGGCTTCCTTGGAGGCATGACCAATGCCTCTGCCGGTCTCCTTGAGTTGAGTACAGGCAGATAGAGTGAGCATAACGAGAAGGCTAATCATCAGGTTTTTCATGATAATGGGTCACTGGGCTGGTGAATGACTTATGCACTATATCATCTTCGCCGGGAGAGGGTGGAGCCCTGCACACGATTTTGCCACTCACAAAACGCAGAGCCCGGCATTATGTCGGGCTCTGATATTCATCGGGGCTGTCAGTGCAGCTTCAGATGTGGATGGATAATACGGCTGATACCTTTAGCTAGCATCAACAGTGTGCCACGCACCACACCATGCAGTTCGATTAAGTGACGACGGTACAAAGAGGTGTACACGAAGCGGGCTATTTTGCCTTCAACCAGCACACCGCCCCCAATAAATGACATCAGGTTACCCACGGTATGGAAGCGGGACAGGTTCACCAGAGAGCCCAGATCCTTGTAAACATACTCATGACGCGGAGCCTGACCAGCGATCATCAGTATAATGTTGTCGGCCGTCATCAACGCCATCTGGCGGGCGCTCTGGCCACGGGGTGGTACAAAGCTACCATCAGTCTGAGGACAGGCGGCACAGTCACCAATGGCGAAAATGTGCTCGTCCAGCGTGGTCTGCATGTTTTGTTTTACCATCACCTGGTTGATGCTGTTGCTTTCAAGACCAGCGATATTCTTCAGAAAATCAGGGGCTTTAACGCCGGTAGACCAGATCACCATATCCGCCGGCAACTCAACGCCTTCGGAAGTAGTCAGGCTGTTGCTGTCGACCTTGGTAACACGGGTGTTGCACATCACGTTGACGCCCAGCTTTTCCAGCTCACGGGTCACAGACTTGGAAATACCCGGCTTTTCTACCTTGGGCAGAATGCGGTCGTCGGCTTCGATCAGGGTTACTTCCAGCAGGCTGGTGTCAATCTTATAACCAAATCCGCGCAGCTGCTCAACAGCGTGGTGCATCTCGGCAGACACCTCTACTCCGGTGGCTCCTGCGCCAACCACGGCAATCTTAATCTTGTCTTCCAGTTGCTCCTGGCGGGCGTAGCGCATGAACTTGTTCAGCAGGCGCTTGCGGATAGCCATGGCTTCTTCTGTGCTGTCCAGGAATTCACAGTGCTCGCGTACCCCCGGGATGTTGAAGTCGTTGGCGATGGAGCCAATGGCAATCACCAAATAGTCATAGTCAATATGACGGGCCGGCAGCAGTTCGCGGCCATTATCATCGAAAATCGGGGCCAGAATCACCTGACGCTGCTCGCGGTCGATGTCTGTCATCGCGCCCTGCTGGAAATGATAGCCGTGGGCCGCCGCGTGGCTGCGATAGTTAAGGGCGTCAATACCCACATCCAGTGCCCCGGTAGCCACTTCGTGCAGTAGTGGTTTCCACACATGGCTGTCGGCACAGTCCACCAGAGTGACTCTGGCTTTGCCTTTGTGGCCCAGTTTATGGCCCAGTTTGGTGGCGATCTCCATACCGCTGGCTCCACCGCCGACGATAACCACATTGGGTTGCGCTTGCATTGTCATATGCTCCTTGAAGAAAAACAAAATTAGGCCTCGGTGTCAGCGTTGTGATTGGTTTTTTTTTACGCGATTACCGGCTCAGCGACAGGTAGGCTGATGTTGAGGGGAATCATAGCAGTGTAGTAAAAATACAACAATTCTGGTGTCTGAATGCTGTTAATACTAACCTTTACATCATATATTATTGAAAAATATGAATATTTTTATTTTGCAAGAGATGTTTTAGTGGAGGGTTAATGTTGTTTTTTTGTCAGTATGTGATCTGTGATTAATTGTTATCGGGTACTGTGATGGCAAGAGCTGAGCATGGACAATCAGTCTATCTTTATCCATGCTCTCCGAACACTGGGATTAACCCGCAAGTGGATGCTTACTGACTGATTTTTTGCATAAAATCAGTCAGTAGATACTGAAATACCTCATCGATATCCACATCGGGCTGGGTTTTATCCTGGATCAGTTTGAATGTGGCCAGTACATGGTTATCAGAGTTGACCCTTTCATGCAATAAGCCATAGTAAACCGGGCGATCAGACTGTTTTTTAATAACCAGTGTGCCGCAATCCAGCACCTGAGTACCATCCTGATTGTGCCAGCGGTATACCCTGTCCAGGGCGATCTCACTGGAGTGATTCATCTCTACATGGGTACGCCAGTCAAATGCCTCGACATCCGGCTGTTTTATTGTTCTGACGGTGTAGTTGTATACCTGAGTAATTGCTGTCATTTAACCGCTCCCTGAAATGCCATTTTTTTCATCATGGTGAGCTTTTGACTAAGGGTCAAGCCAAAGCCTGAGGAAGTGTGATTTCAAACCGTTCCAACAATCACATAAAACTGAAAATTTTTATAAATATCCATTTAATTGAGTGGCGCCAGAATGTTTAATTGGTATTCTGCCCGATGAAAATAAAATTTTACAAAATCCCGTTTTGCAGGAGGCAAGTATGGTCCGGATTTTTTCAGATCGAATCGGCGCAGTGTGGGGAGCGGTGTTATTGCTTAGCGCTTGTGGTGATAATCCGGTGCCGGCGCCAAAGGCGCTGCCCAGTGTGGTGGTCGCCAAAGCTGAAGTTCAACCTGTGCAGCCCCAGGCAAACTTTGTGGGACGGACCCAGGCATCAGAAGATGTCAGCATCAATGCCCAGGTGCAGGGTCAATTGCTTAAGCGCCACTTTGTGGAAGGGGATGATGTCGAGTCCGGCGCTCTGTTATTTGAAATTGACCCGCAAACCTTTGAAGCTCAGGTACAGCAGCAAAAAGCACTATTGAGCCAGGCTGAAGCCTCCCGGGATGTGGCCATTATGAACTGGGAGCGTGGCAAGAAGCTGCTGCCAGACGGCATGATCAGCGCCCAGGACATGGATGAGCTCACGAGTCGCAAACTCACCACTGCTGCGGCAGTAGTACAGGCGCAGGCGGCACTTGAAGCGGCGCAGGTGCAGCTTGGACACACCAAAATCTATGCCCCTATTTCCGGGCGCATCAGTGACGCCAAGGTCAGCGTCGGTGACATTATCTCTCCCCAAACCCAGATGGCCAATCTGGTGCAGCTGTCACCCATGTGGGTGACCTTTCAGGCTCCTGAACGGGCACTCATTACCGCCCAGCAAAAGTTCCGTGAAAACCAGATGGGAGACTTAAAGCTGCAGGATCTGATTGTCAGGATGCAACTGCCTAATGGCACCACTTTCGACGAAATCGGCAATATTGATTTTGTCTCCAACCGTGTCGATGCCGCCACGGGCACCCTGGGGCTGAGAGCTAAATTTGATAACCAAAGTAAGCTCTTGCTGCCCGGCCTGTTTGTCACCCTGATGATTGAATCTCCAATGAAAGATGAAGCCCTGCTTATTCCTCAAAGCGCGGTGCAGGAAGACCAACAGGGGCGGTTTGTGATGGTACTGACAGCCGAAAATATGGTGCAGAAGCGTCTGGTGGAGCTGGGGGACAGGTTTGGTATCAACTGGTTGGTGATTTCAGGTCTGGAGAACGGTGAAATGATCGTGGTGGATGGACTGCAGAAGATCCGCCCCGGTATTGAGGTCAAGGCGGTAGAGCAGGACGTTAAACCCTTCTCTGATACCCAGTAGCAAGGAAGCACTATGATCAGTCAGTTTTTTATCAAAAGGCCCAAGTTTGCCTTTGTGATTTCGACCGTGCTGACGCTGGTGGGATTGATATCAATCCCACTGCTGTCGGTGGCGGAGTTTCCCGATATCGCACCGCCTCAGGTGAATGTTTCAACCAGTTACTCGGGCGCCAGTGCCGATATTGTCCGTGACACCATAGCCCAACCACTGGAAGCTGAGGTGAACGGCGTGGAGGGCATGTTGTATATGTCGTCCAAGAGTTCGAACGACGGCAGTTACTCGCTGAGTGTGACCTTTGATGTGGGTACTGATGCCGATATGGCCCAGGTAAAGGTACAAAACCGGGTGCAACAGGCGACGCCACGTTTACCGGAAGAGGTGAAACGCCAGGGGGTTAAGGTTGAGAAGCAAAGTCCCAACATTCTGATGGTGGTGAATCTGGTCTCGCCGGCCGAAACCTTCGACTCTCTGTTTATTACCAACTATGCCGGTTTGAACATCAAGGATGCGCTGTCGCGGCAGGATGGTGTTTCCAAGGTGCAGATTATCGGTGCCCTGGATTACGCCATGCGGGTGTGGCTGGACCCTGACAAGATGGCCAGCTTTGGCATTACTGCCAAGGATGTGATTGGCTCGCTGCAGGAGCAGAATATTCAGGTGGCGGCCGGTCGTATCGGTGCTGCGCCGGTGAATCCGGATCAGCAGTTTCAGTACACATTGCAAACCCAGGGACGACTGCAGACGGTTGAGGATTTCCAGGCCGTGGTGCTCAGGGCCAATACTGATGGCTCCATGGTGATACTGGGGGATGTGGCCAGGGTAGAGCTTGGCTCACAAACCTATGATGCTCAGGGCAAGCTGGATAATAAGCCATCGGCTATTATCTCCATCTATCAGGCGCCGGATGCCAACGCGCTGGAGGTGGCTCAGGGCATTCGTGCTGAGATGGAAAGACTGGCTCAGAGCTTCCCCAAAGATTTGGAATACAAGGTGCTGTATGACACCACAGAGTTTGTTGAGACCTCGATTGATGAGGTAGTGCAGACCCTGTTTATCTCAGTGGCCCTGGTGATTCTGGTGGTGTATATCTTTCTGCAGGATTTCCGTTCCACACTGATCCCTGCCATTGCTATTCCTGTCTCTTTGATTGGTACCTTTGCCTTCCTGTTGGCGTCTGGCATGAGTATCAATACCGTGTCTCTGTTCGCCCTTATTCTGGCCATTGGCATTGTGGTGGATGACGCCATCGTAGTGGTGGAGAACGTGACCCGATTGATGCAGGAGGGGATGGAGCCTAAAGAGGCCACCGCCAAGGCGATGCAAGAGGTAACAGGCCCCATTGTTGCCACCACTTTGGTACTGCTGGCGGTATTTGCACCTACGGCAGTGATGCCCGGGATCACCGGCCAGATGTATGCCCAGTTCTCTGTCACCATCTGTATCTCAGTGCTTATCTCCTCAATCAATGCGCTGACTCTGAGTCCGGCGCTGTGCGCAACGATTATGCGCCCACCAAAGGAGCATACTCAGGGTTTCCATGCGACCTTTAACCGTTACTTTAATCGTCTGACCGACAGTTACTCAGGTGTGGTCGCCACCCTGGTGCGCAAAACAACCCTGGTGATTATGGTGTTTGCCGCACTGATCGCCGCGACGGCCATTCTGGGCAAGACCCTGCCCACAGGCTTTGTGCCTATGGAGGATAAGAAAGCCTTTATGGTGGATATTCAGCTGCCAGACGGCGCTTCGCTGAACCGTACTGAAGCTGTGATGCGTGACCTGGTTGAACTGACGTTGACAGAGCCCGGAGTGGAGCATGTGATCCACGCCTCGGGCTTCAGCATTCTGACCGGTTCGGTATCGTCCAACGGCGGCTTGATGATTGTGTCACTGTCTGACTGGAGTGAGCGGGATACCCCGGATATGGAAGAGAGTGCCATCATCGCAAGGTTGCGGGCCAAGTATGCTGCCAATCCCTCAGTGAATGCCATGGCCTTTTCGCTGCCGCCTATTCCCGGTGTGGGTAGTGTAGGCGGTTTTGAGTTTGTGCTGCAGGATACTCAGGGGCGCTCAGCTCAGGAGTTGGCTTCCGTAATGCGGGCCTTGGTGATGCAGGCCAATCAGCAGCCGGAAATCGCCATGGCATTCAGTAACTTCAGGGCCGATGTGCCGCAGATGTATGTGGATGTTGACAGGGCCAAAGCCAAAGCGCTGGGCATTCCACTCACCGAAATTTTCACCACAATGCAGACCATGCTGGGCTCCATGTATGTGAACGACTTTAACCGTTACGGCAAGGTGTTCCGGGTGATGCTGCAGGCGGAGGGGGAGTTCAGGAATTCCGATAAGGATATCGCCCGTTTCTATGTTCGCAGCAGCAGCGGTGAGATGATCCCCTTAAGCACTCTGGTGAAAGTGACGCCGATTCTGGGGCCGGATGTGATCAACAGTTACAACATGTTCTCATCCACCACCATTAATGGATTCCCGGCTCCGGGTTACAGCTCCGGCGATGCCATCGCCGCGATGGAGCGGGCTGCTGAGAGCTTGCCTGCGGGTTACAGCTTTGAATGGACAGGGCAGACCTTCCAGGAGATCCGGGCCGGTAATCTGGCACCCCTGATCTTCGGCCTGGCACTGGTATTTACCTATCTGTTCTTGGTGGCTCAGTACGAAAGCTGGACCATACCCTTTGCCGTGATGTTTGCCGTGCCCGTCGCGATTCTGGGCGCCTTTATCAATATCTGGGTGGTGGGCTCAGAGCTTAATCTCTATGCCCAGATTGGTTTGGTGCTGCTGATTGGTCTTGCCAGTAAAAACGCCATCCTGATTGTGGAGTTTGCCAAGCAGCTCAGAGAGGAGGGTAAGTCGATTCTGGACGCGGGCGAACTGGCTGCCAGGTTGAGGTTCCGTGCGGTATTGATGACGGCCTTCTCATTTATTTTGGGTGTTATGCCGTTAGTGATGGCCACAGGTGCCGGTGCCGGTTCCCGACAATCACTGGGTTACTCTGTCTTTGGCGGTATGCTGGCAGCGACTCTGGTGGGAACACTGCTGGTGCCCGTGTTCTACGTGATATTGCAGCAGCTGAGGGAAAAGGCCAGGGTAACCAGGCACAGCTAGATAAGCCTGAAGTGACATCATGATAACCAGAGTTGTACTAGACCGATAAAAAAGAACCCAGATCAGGTTGGGTTCTTTTTTGACTGTTTATCTGAAGTTACAGCGCATTCTTAAAGATCTGGCAGATCTCTTCATGGGTCGCCTGTTTTGGGTTGGTC
>JAJNAU010000026.1 GCA_021462625.1 Shewanella sp. | reverse complement strand
CTGATCCCGGATGATCGCATCATGATCGAGACAGACAGTCCTTACCTGCTGCCGCGCTCGATGCGCCCCAAGCCTAAGTCCAGTAAGAACTTACCCAAGTACCTGCCCTATATTTCAGATTACATCGCGGCACTGCGGGGTCAGGATGCCCGGGAATTTGCTGAGCGCACCCTTAACAACAGCCGCCGCTTCTTCCGCCTTGGGACCAGCTCATGAGCCGACTTATCAATACAGTTCTCTGGTTGTCACTGCTGCTGGTAAATTCAGCCTTTGCCAATGCATTGTCGCCGAACCGGGAGTTTGCCGCGGACATCAGCCTCAGAAGTTGGGTAGAAGTCACTGACCGCGACCTGCTTAGCCTGAATGAAGTCATGCAATTACCTGACAGGGCCTGGGATCCTGTTGATCTCACAGATACTCAACATATCAGCGACAGCCAACTTTGGTACAGGCTGACAATGGACAACGGGCGTCAGTACCAATACCGTCTGCTGGCGCTGGACAACCCATTGCTCAACCGGATAGAACTGTTCCATCTGGTTGATAACAAGCTGGTCGAACACCTGATCACCGGAGACAGCCTGCCCTTCGAACAAGGTAAAATCGACAGTACGGCTTTGTATTATCCCATTGAGTTCGAGCCATACAGCAATCATACCCTGTATATCCGGATGGAATCCCCCGGGGCTGCCCGCCTGAACATGCAGCTGCAAACGCCCACACGATTAATCCCGCAGCTGAAGTCCAACTTTTTTCTCGGCGGTGCCCAGCTCGGCGCACTGACTGCCATAGGTTTGCTTGCTCTGTTTATAGCCATCACCTCCCGCTCATCCAGCTATGCCTATTACTCTGGGTATGTGTTGTCAATGACGCTGATGGTCGCTGCCATTCACGGCCATGCCTTCCAGTTTCTGTGGCCGGGTGTACCTCAGCTGCAATCCCTGGTTATTCCATTCCTCATCCCATTGGTGATGGCCTTTGCGGTGATGTTCACTGAAAAAGTACTGCGCCTAAAAAAGGTCAACCTGCGCCAATTGCAGTTGTCCAGAGTCACTGCAGCCACGGCCGTCCTGCTCAGCCTGACTTCACCACTGATGAGCTATGACCTGGCGATTCGAGTACTGATTTTCATGGTCATCGGGATCAGCTGTATGCTGATGTTTTTTGCACTGGATCGGGCCCTGCGGGGCGACAAGCTCGCCAAACTGTACAGCATAGGCTGGTGCACTATGCTCGGCAGCGCCCTTTATACCGGCATGCTTTATCTTGGCCTGCTGCAGGCTGACTTCAAACCCCAGTTGCCCGTTATGGCTGGATTGACCTTTGAAGTGCTGTTTATGGCAGCCGTGCTGATTGTGCGTTATAACGATGAAAGCCGAGCAAAACAGGATATGCAGCAAAAGGCACTGGAACAGACTCAGCGCCTTAAAGAACTGCGTGAACAAGCCCTGAAGGATGAAGATAAAACCAAACAGAAACTCGAGCGCATGGTGCAGGAGCGCACACTGGAGCTGGAAATCACCCTCAGAGAGTTGAACGAAGCCAACCAAAAACTGACTGAGACAGCCACAATAGACAGCTTAACCCAACTGAAAAACCGCCGCGCCTTCGACAAACGCCTGACCGCCGAAGGCCGTATCAGTCGTCGTCAGCAGACCCCCATTGCGCTGCTGATGGCTGATATTGATGGCTTCAAGGGGATCAATGACCAGTATGGGCATCTGGTCGGCGATGAAATACTGCGCCAGCTTGCAGAGATACTTCAGTCACAACTTAAGCGCTCAAATGATCTGCTGTCACGTTTTGGTGGGGAGGAGTTTGCTATCATACTGCCCAATACCTCTGCCGAAGGTGCACTGCAACTGGCTGAACAGACACGCCAGGCGGTAATGAATGCAGATATTCGTTGGCAAGATGTACGCATCCCTCTCACCATCAGTGTGGGGGCCAGCGCAACTGTCATCGAATCTGATCAGCACCCAAAAGAGTTACTAGAGCAAGCGGATAAGGCCCTTTATCAGGCCAAACAGAGTGGCCGCAACAGGGCATGCCTTTATTCGCCACGGGACACGAGAGTCACCGAATTCAGGAGTCAAATGTGAATATCATTACCAGCGCTTTCCCCAACCGCAGAATGCGCCGCATGCGCAAGCATGAGTTCAGCCGTCGCTTGATGGCCGAAAACCAACTGACGGTTAACGACCTGATTTATCCTATGTTTGTGCTGGAAGGTAACAACCGTACCGAGCAGGTTGCCTCCATGCCCGGGGTTGAACGCTACTCCATCGATCTGCTGCTCAAAGAAGCACAGCAGCTGGTTGAGTTGGGTATCCCGATGATCGCCCTGTTCCCGGTGACCCCGGCTGAAAAGAAAACGCTGCTGGCCGAAGAAGCTTACAATCCTGATGCACTGGCGCAGCGTGCTGTGCGCGAACTGAAGCGTGAATTCCCACAGCTGGGTGTCATGACCGACGTAGCACTAGATCCCTTCACCACCCATGGTCAGGACGGTATCATCGATAATACCGACTATATCCTGAATGATATCACCACTGAAATCCTGGTGAAGCAGGCGCTGTCTCATGCCGAAGCCGGTGCCGATGTGGTTGCCCCTTCCGACATGATGGATGGCCGTATCGGCGCAATTCGTCAGGCACTGGAAGCGGCCGGTCACGTTAACACCCAGATTATGGCCTACAGCGCCAAATACTCCTCCAACTACTATGGCCCATTTCGTGATGCGGTAGGCTCTGCCGGCAACCTCAAAGGTGGCAACAAGCACAGCTATCAGATGGATCCGGCCAACAGTGATGAAGCGCTGCACGAAGTCGCGCTGGATATTCAGGAAGGCGCTGATATGGTGATGGTCAAACCAGGTATGCCTTATCTGGATATTGTTCATCGCGTCAAAACCGAACTGGCCGTGCCAACCTTCGCCTATCAGGTCAGTGGCGAGTACGCTATGCACATGGCCGCTATCCAGAATGGCTGGTTATCTGAAAGAGCCGTCATCATGGAATCCCTGCTGTGCTTTAAGCGAGCCGGAGCCGATGGCATCTTGACCTATTTCGCCAAACAAGCGGCTCAATGGCTCAAAGAAGGCAACTAATTCAGCGTTAACAGGTAACGCCGCCCGTAACACCCGAGGCGGCGTTTTTGTATGCCAGACAGCACTCCGGCTCAAGCTCAATTAATGTTCATAAACAATGTGATCAATATAACATTCGGCGCGATAATCACTGGGCAAAAGTCCCCCTGCATGATTGGATAAGCGGAATGTAAAGTAAGAGGCTCTGATATGATGACAAATGCGGTAAAAGCGCTGCTCGCCACCACAGCACTGTTTTTCAGTGCTCAAAGTATCGCGGCCGGTGGCTGTGGTTTTGAAACGGAAACTCAGGAGCAGCTCGCCACCTGTACCCAAGAGGAACAAGAATTGATTCAGACCGGAATAATCAACCCAAAACAACTGGTAACAGAAGATGATTTCAGTGAAGGTTACCAGAGCTATCAGGTAGATGAGCAATCTCTGGCATTATTGAAGAGCGTCAAGACTCCGACTGAAATTGTGGTGATCATTGGCACCTGGTGCCCGGACTGTCACCGGGAAACCCCACGCTTTGTCCGCATAATGGAAGAGCTGAACAACCCGAATATCACCGCCAAATACATAGGTGTTGACCGCCAGAAACAGGATCCTGAAGGTCTGGCCGCACAATACCAGTTTACCCGTATCCCAACCTTTATCGTGCTGCAAAAAGGCAAAGAAGTTGGCCGCATTGTAGAGCGTCCAACCGAAACGCTGGAAAAAGATCTGGCAAAAATTCTGAACTGATATTGACCGTATTCGGGATCCAAAAAGGCCGCTGAAGCGGCCTTTTTTCATCCAAATCGCGCTAACTGAGGTTTTCTGCCAGTTGCTGCAGAACCCCTTCACGCAGGGCTCCGCCGGACAGGTGTAACCTGTCGATGTGCAGCTGCTCAAACAGTGCGATCAGAATCGCCACACCGGCACCAAAAGTCGGTACACGCTCTGCGTTAAGCCCTTTGATACCGCTGAGCTTGATATCTGTCTGTGCCAGGATTTCTTCACGCAGGGTAAATAACACTGACTTGCTAATGATCTGTGGCTGTTCCCTGTGGGCAAGCAGTTCCATTATCGACTGTACCGCCCCAGAAGCACCGACCACGCAGTTCCAGCCTAGACGCCGCAAATCCTGCTGTTTTTCACCGAGAATTCGAATGGCATCAACTGCCGCATCTTCAAAATTCTTCAGGCTATGGGGAAACTTATTAAAAAACTGACGGGAGCTGGTGACACAGCCAAAACCCACGCTGGCCTTGTACAGCACTTCCATGCCTTCACCAACAATAAACTCAGTACTGGCACCGCCAATATCCACCACCAGGCGACGACCACCGCCTGTGGTATTGGCTACCATGCCCTGATAAATGAGTTCGGCTTCACGCATGCCGGAAATCACTTCAATAGGACAGCCCAGCAAAGGCAAAGCCCGGTCACTGAACTCATCGGCATTACTAACGCTGCGCAGAGTGGCCGTTGCCACTACCGCCACGTTGCGACGATCAACCTTGTGGTGATCCAACATACGACCAAACATCGCCAAACAATCCAGACCGCGTTCCATCACGGCATCGGTCAGGCGACCATCTTCACCCATTCCCTCAGCCAGACGTACTTTGCGCTTATACTTGGCAATAATTTTGGGCCTGTGCCCCTCTGTACGGGCCACCAGCATATTGAAGCTGTTTGACCCCAGAGTTATAGCTGCATAATTGGTCTGCTGCATTTACGAGTGTCTACGGGTCCTGTCGTGACGTGCTGGACGATTGCCACTGCGATGAGCGCCCTGTTGCCTTGTGGCACCGGTACGCTCACGTATATTGCGCGGAGTCGCGCTGTGTTTACGGTGGATCTTCACGGGTGGAGGCAGATCGTCCAGCAGTGCGTCCCTGTCATAGTTACTGACAGGAATGGAGTGCTGAATATATTCCTCAATGGCAGGCAGGTTCAGGGCGTACTCTTCACAGGCAAAGCTGACAGAGACCCCTTTCTGACCGGCACGACCGGTACGACCGATACGGTGTACATAATCTTCGCAATCATCCGGCAGATCGTAGTTGTACACGTGGGACACGTCGGAAATGTGCAGGCCACGGGCGGCTACGTCGGTTGCCACCAGAATGTCCAGCTGCCCCTTGGTAAACTGCTCCAGAATACGCAGACGTTTTTTCTGCGGCACATCACCGGTCAGCAGGCCAACACGGTGACTATCGCCTTCCAGCGCGGCCCAGAGTTTTTCACACATGTGCTTGGTGTTGGCAAACACAATGGCTTTGTCTGGCCAGTCTTCTTCAATCAGGCTCTGCAGCAGACGCAGCTTATCTTCCATGGATGGATAGAAAAGCTCTTCTTTAATATTGCGGGAGGTTTTTTCTTCCGGCGCGATCTCGACCTTTTCAGGGTCATTCATGTGATCGTATGCCAGCTCCTGTACTTTCATCGACAAAGTCGCGGAAAACAGCATGTTCAGACGGGTTTTAGCATCCGGCATACGACGGAACAGGAAGCGGATATCCTTGATAAAGCCCAGATCGAACATGCGATCGGCTTCATCCAGTACCACGGCCTGAATCGCTGACAGATTAATCACCCCCTGACGTACATAATCGATAATACGACCCGTGGTACCGATCAGGATATCAACGCCTTTTTCCAGCACTTTCATCTGGGCATCATAACCTTCTCCGCCGTAAACAATACCAACCTTGAGCTTGGTATGCTTAGACAACAAAGTCGCGTCTTTGGCAATCTGAATTGCCAGTTCGCGGGTAGGCGCTATGATGATGGCACGGGGTTGATTGGTTTGACGACCTTCAGGCTCAGCGACAGTCAACAGGTGGTTAAAAGTGGCAACCAGAAACGCCAGGGTTTTACCTGTACCCGTTTGTGCCTGGCCTGCGATATCTTTTTGCTGGAGGAGAATTGGCAGCGACAGCGCCTGAATCGGAGTGCAATACTCAAAGCCGTTTTCGGACAGTGCTTTAAGCACCTGTTTTTGCAGAGGGAACTCGGCAAATTTTTGTTTAGATAAATGTGTTTCGCTCATAGCGCAAGCATACCAGTTAGGGTTGCAATAAGATACTCGATCGTTTGAAATAGCGGCAAGTAAAACAAGGCGTAAGTCAAGGACGGGCATTCAGTAAAGCTGAGCACTGATTGAGTGTATCAGGCATCATCACCATTATCGGTGTTGAAATATTGATTGAGTCCCCGTTCCCGGGCTTGAAATGCCTAAAAACGCCCCCAATATACAGGGTATGCCAATCACAAACCAGCGATGGCACCACATAAACCGGAGAAGATCATGAGTGACAAAATCCTAACCCTGAGCGACGACAGCTTTGAAAATGACGTACTGAAATCAGAAATGCCTGTACTGGTAGACTTCTGGGCTGAATGGTGTGGTCCATGCAAAATGATCGCTCCAATTCTGGATGAGGTCGCTGCCGAATACGAAGGCAAACTGACCGTAGCCAAACTGAACGTTGATCAGAACAAAGCTTCTCCAGCCAAGTATGGCGTGCGAGGTATCCCAACGCTGTTGCTGTTCAAAAACGGCGAACTGGCTGCCACCAAAGTGGGTGCACTGTCCAAAACTCAACTGAAAGAATTTATCGATGCACAGATTTAATTGCTGTTCATTAATTGACTTCTGAGTCAAACGGCACAATTTTCTTGGGGAAATTGTGCCGTAACTTCCGAAAAAATATGGACGCCTCCGTCGGTTAGTGCTACTTTAATAATCAGATTGTTTCAAATAACCCACTCTTCTCCGTTCAATCCACTCAAGTCAACACAATCGAAGCAGATTGAGCGCGGTGAGCCTATCGCGTAGTTACAAGACCCATCAAAATGAACTTATCAGAATTAAAAAACAAGTCGATCTCCCACTTAGTCGCTTTAGCCGATAGCATGAAACTGGAAAATATGGCCCGTGCCCGCAAGCAGGACATTATTTTCTCCATCCTCAAAGCCCACGCCAAAAGTGGTGAAGACATTTTCGGTGGCGGTGTACTGGAAATTCTGCAGGACGGTTTCGGCTTCCTGCGCAGTGCAGACGGCTCCTATCTGGCAGGCCCGGATGATATTTACGTATCACCCAGCCAAATTCGCCGCTTCAATATGCGTACCGGTGATACCATTTTCGGGAAAATCCGCCCACCTAAAGAAGGTGAACGTTATTTTGCCCTGCTGAAAGTCAACGAAGTTAACTTCGACAAGCCTGAAAACTCTCGCAACAAGATCCTGTTTGAAAACCTAACACCACTGCACGCCGAAGAGCGCCTGCGTATGGAGCGTGGTAACGGTTCAACTGAAGATATTACCGCCCGTATTCTTGACCTGTGTTCCCCAGTGGGTAAAGGTCAGCGTGGTCTGATTGTAGCCCCGCCAAAAGCCGGTAAGACTCTGTTGCTGCAGAACATTGCTCAGTCTATCTCTTATAACAACCCTGATGTGGTGTTGATGGTACTGCTGATTGACGAGCGTCCTGAAGAAGTGACTGAAATGCAACGTCTGGTCAAAGGTGAAGTGATCGCTTCTACCTTTGATGAACCAGCCAGCCGTCACGTTCAGGTAGCTGAAATGGTAATCGAGAAGGCCAAGCGCCTGGTAGAGCACAAGAAAGACGTAGTGATCCTGCTGGACTCTATTACCCGCCTGGCCCGTGCCTACAACACTGTAATCCCATCTTCCGGTAAGGTACTGACTGGTGGTGTCGATGCCAACGCTCTGCACCGTCCGAAGCGCTTCTTCGGTGCTGCCCGTAATATCGAAAACGGTGGCAGCCTGACCATTATCGCTACGGCACTGGTTGACACCGGCTCCAAGATGGACGAAGTGATCTACGAAGAATTTAAAGGCACCGGTAACCAGGAACTGCACCTGTCCCGTAAAGCGGCAGAGAAACGGGTATTCCCAGCTATCGACTTCAACCGCTCAGGTACCCGTCGTGAAGAGAAGCTGACCACGCAGGATGAGCTGCAGAAGATGTGGATCCTGCGTAAGATCCTGAACCCAATGGATGAAGTCAGTGCCATGGAGTTCCTCATTGACAAGCTGGCGATGACTAAGACCAACGAAGAATTCTTCACTGCCATGAAGCGCGCTAAGTCTTAATCAGCTGCTTAGTTGAACTGAAAGCCACCTATCCCAGGTGGCTTTTGAATTACGGAGTATGAGTAATGGCTGGTTCGTTCCAGCTGGTTTTCACTTGATTAGCAAGACACCAGGGTGGCTGACATCTTGCGTCTCAAATAGGCGATCTGCTGCATGTGCGGCAGATCTTTCGGACAGTTGTCCTGACAACCCAACAGCGTCATGCAACCGAATACCCCGTCCTGATTACCAATCACATGGTAGAAGTCATCGGCACTGCGGGCATCACGGCTGTCCCGCTCGAAACGGGCGAACTTCATCAGCCCAACGGCACCCAAGAAGGTTTCACGCATCTGCTTGGTGGCGCAGGCAGAGACGCACACGCCACACTCAACACAACGCTCCAGCTCATACAGCCTGGCGGCTTCTTCAGGATCCATCGGGGCTTCCAACACATGGATATCCTGTTCATCGCCACGGGGATGCAGCCACAGTTTGAGACGCTCGGCGATTTCCCGCATAAACTTACCAGTATTAACTGACAGATCGCCGATCAGCTCAAAGCCTGGCAGTGGCATCAAGGTGATGGTGGCGTCGGCAAACTTGCTGGTCAGAGTGCGGCAGGCCAGCGTCGGCATGCCGTTAATCACCATGGCACAGCTGCCACAGATACCAGCGCGGCAAACAAAGTCGAACTGCAGCGAGCTGTCCTGCTCTTCGCGCAGACGGTTCAGGGCAATAAACACAGTCATTCCCGGCGTTTCATCCAGCTGATAACTGACCATTTTCGGCTTATCACCCGGCTCCTGCGGGTCAAAACGGAAAATATTGAAGGTAAGGGTACGGCCCTGACTCATGAGTTTTTCTCTCCAACATGGGCTGACAGCTTGTCAGTCAACCGCTCGTTCTTTGGCATTAATTCTTCAGGTAATTCAAATGACATCAGCGCCTGTTGCTGCTCATAGCGGTTAGCGTGCTCGCCAAGCTCAGCCAGTTTAACGGCGATTTCAGCCTCACGCTTTGCGGTGTCCGGATGGGGTATTGTGTTGTCGATACCATAGCCACGGTAGCCAGGTGGCAGTTCCATCTGCATCACATCCAGATCTTCATAGTGAATTTCCGGCTCCAGCGCATTGGTATCGGGCCAGCTGCACAACGTGCGCTTCAGCCAGTTGCGGTCATTACGCTGCGGGAAGTCTTCCCGGGCGTGAGCACCACGGCTCTCGGTGCGGGCACTTGCGCCACAGGCTACTGTCAGTGCCACTTTGATCATACGGCGAACCCGCAGGGCTTCCACCAGCTCAGGGTTGGCATGACGCTTTTTGTTTTTGACGATCAGGTTACGACTGCGCACCAGCAGATCCTTAAGACCGGCTACCGCTTTGTCGAGCTCAGGACCATTACGGAAGATGCCCACATAGTCCATCATGATGCATTGCATTTCCTGCTTGAGGGTATAAGGGCTTTCGGTGCCATCGCCGTCGATAAGCCCATCGATCTCTGCACGCAGATCACCCATGGCCTGCTCCACCAGCTTGGTATCCAGCACCAGGTCGTTGTTCTCGCCAAAGTCAGCCACGTATTTGCCGATAATCATGCCGCCCACCACGGTTTCAGCCAGCGAGTTACCGCCCAGGCGGTTGAAGCCATGCATATCCCAGCAGGCAGCCTCACCCACGCTGAACAGACCTTTCAACTGCGGGCTTTCACCGGTGGCATCGGTCCGGATACCGCCCATGGAATAATGCTGGGTCGGTCGCACAGGGATCCAGTCCACAGCCGGATCGATCCCTAAGAAGTAGTCACAGATCTCCTGCACTTCTCGCAGGTTGGTTTCAATATGCTTGCGGCCAAGCAAGGTAATATCCAACCACAGATGTGGACCGTATGGAGAATCCACGCCTTTGCCTTTACGCATATGCTCTGTCATGCGACGTGATACTACGTCGCGGCTGGCCAGCTCTTTTTTCTCCGGTTCATAGTCAGGCATAAAGCGGTGACCATCTTTGTCACGCAGCAAACCACCATCACCTCGGCAACCTTCAGTGGTCAGAATGCCCACAGGCGCAATGGCTGTGGGGTGAAACTGCACGGCTTCCATATTACCCAGGGTCGCGACACCGGTTTCCAGTGCCATTGCCTGGCCGATACCCTCACAAATAATGGCGTTGGTAGACACTTCATAGATACGACCGTAGCCACCGGTGGCAATGGTGGTGGACTTGGCGATATAGGCACGCAATTCACCGGTGATCAAGCAGCGGGCAATCACCCCGTGACAACGCTTACCATCGTGGATGAGTTTCAGGGCTTCTATGCGCTCGTGCACAGCAATACCCAGAGAGATAGCTTTATTGTCCACTGCATACAACAGGGAGTGGCCGGTACCATCGGCGGTATAGCAGGTACGCCATTTCTTGGTGCCACCAAAATCACGGGCGTTAATCAGGCCATGGGCCGCTTCGGCCTCTTCGATGGTGACCTTCTCGGCATTCACCACCACCTGACGCGAGCCTTTGGTCACCCGGGTCCAGGGCACGCCCCAGTTAGCCAGCTCACGGACAGCCTTGGGAGCGCAGTGGGTAAACATACGCGCCACCCGCTGATCACAGCCCCAATCAGATCCTTTGACCGTATCCTGGAAATGGACGTCTTCATTGTCGCCCATTCCTTTAACTGTATTCCCCAGGCTCGCCTGCATCCCCCCCTGAGCGGCCACTGAGTGAGAACGCTTGGCCGGGATCAGGGACAGTACCAGAGTATCCAGTCCCCGCTCTTTGGAGGCGATGGCTACCCGCAGGCCCGCAAGCCCGGCACCCACCACCAATGAATCTGTATAGATAATTTTCACGCTTGTTCCTTACCGCAGTTGTCCTGATCAGCAGGCAACTGCACTATCACGGCTGATTGGCTCAGTTAGGTAAATAAGGCGTCACCGGCAAGCTTAATTCGCTGCCTATCAGCAGGTAACAAATCAGGCTGGCAATCCCCAACACCATCAGATAAATCAGCAGCATATAGGCGAATGCGCGCAGCTTTTCACGTTGAAAAGTCAAGCCCCATTTCAATGCAACCCGATACAGGCCAAGCACTGCATGCACCACCACTGCAGGCAGCAACAGGGCATAGAGAAGCCAGCTGTTGTCGTGATATACCCGCTCGGCACTCATGTTCGGACCAATCGCCGGCGCCAGGATCATTTCAAACAGATGCACAGGAACCAGGAAGAACAGTGCCGCACCGGTCAGCAACTGCAAGTACCAGATACGGGTATCGTGATGATTAATAATGCTTAAGTTGGATTGTAGGGCACGCCATTGACCCAGTTGAGTCGGAAAGCGCCGTAAGGCCGTCAGTGCATGCACCCCAAACACCAGCAGCATAAATACAGAGATGGTTTGGGTAATGATGGGAAAACCCTTACCGTCATCACTGAACATGCTGCCTTCGAGGAAGTGCACTACGTGATAGAATGCATCCTTGCCCAGCAGAATGCTGGATTCAAAATGCAGGTGGAACAACAAAAATACGCCCATCAAAACCCCGGTAGCACTCTGCAACTGATCTGCCTTGGCTGACCAGTGATGCCCGAGTACCCGTGGACTGACAGGATTGGGTATATAGGTTTTAATCGTCATTTTATATTGTTAAATCAGATGTGGCCGAAACCGGCCTGATTTTGAGTAGGGACGGTTAAGATAGCGCAAGTGTTAACAGTACCGCAATTGCGAGCAAGTTGCGACACAGCTCACCAAAGAGATTGCTATTTTCAGAGCATGATCACGCAGCAAACGCTAAAAACCATTGCCGGACAGTTAAATTAACCAACAAATTCATTTAGTTACCCCAAGCTAAATTCGCAAGTTCAAATTTCACGGCAGGATTATCCCGCCGCAATTCGCCGGGGATTCGCACAGCATCTTTGCTTGGGCTACAATACCGCCCCAATTTTCAATACAGCCACAGAGGCATATCATGGCCTGGGTCCAATTGCGAATTCATACCGGCAAGCAGGAAGCCGAGTTGTTAAGTGATCTTTTGATGGAACTGGGAGCAGTTTCCATCACTTTTGAAGACGGCCAGGATGAGCCCATTTTTGAACCCAAGCTGGGTGAAACCCCTTTGTGGACGGACACTGTGGTCATCGCCCTGTTTGACGCCGGCATGGATCTGCAACCTATTGTTGAGATGCTCAAGTCCCTGCCTTATATGGCACCTGACTTTGCCTACAAAATTGAGCAAATCGAAGACAAAGACTGGGTACGTGAGTGGATGGATGCCTTCCACCCCATCAAATCCGGCGAACGTTTGTGGATCTGCCCAAGCTGGCGTGAAATTCCTGAACCAGAGGCAGTTAACGTGATCCTGGATCCGGGTTTGGCCTTCGGTACCGGTACTCACCCCACCACTGCCCTGTGCCTGGAGTGGCTGGACGGTCTGGAGCTAGCCGGCAAAGAAGTGGTGGATTTCGGTTGTGGCTCCGGCATTCTGGCCGTTGCCGCGCTGAAACTGGGCGCAGCCAGAGTGACCGGTATCGACATCGACTATCAGGCAATTGATGCTTCAAGAGCCAATGCCGAGCGCAACCAGGTTGCCGATCGTCTGTCTCTGTACCTGCCACAGGATCAGCCTGCTGAGCTGCAAACCGAGATTCTGGTGGCCAATATTCTGGCCGGACCGCTGCGCGAACTGGCGCCTTTGATTGCCAATCTGGTGAAATCCGGTGGCAAACTGGCCCTGTCAGGACTGCTACGGGAACAGGCTGAAGAAATCTCTGAGTGCTACGCCCAGTGGTTTGAGATGGATGAGCCCGCTCACAAACAAGACTGGACACGCTTGACGGGTGTACGAAAATAAGCCAAACGCGGCTGCATAGCGCGTCAGCACTGACTTCTCGACAATCAAAAGTCAAGTAAAAAAATTGCGCACAGGTCATTTATTGACCTTTTAAGTTAGTACAAAAAAGCGTATTATAGCGCCCCTTTGATGAGCAAGGTGAAACAATCATGCAGATTGGGCCCTATCAACTGAGGAATCAGCTGATCGTGGCACCAATGGCTGGTGTCACCGATCAAGCCTTCCGCAATCTCTGCCTTCGTTATGGCGCAGCCATGGCGGTTTCGGAAATGTTGCTGGCTAATCCGGATGTTTGGGACACGGAAAAAAGCCGCCTGAGACTGAGTCATTCAGGTGAGGAAGGCATTCGCTCAGTACAGATTGCCGGGGCAGATCCCGATTCCATGGCTTGGGCCGCACGCTACAACGTAGAGCAAGGCGCCCAGATCATCGACATCAACATGGGATGCCCGGCCAAGAAAGTGAATAAAAAGCTGGCTGGTTCAGCACTGATGCAAAACCCCGAGCTTGTGGAGCAAATCCTCAAAGCTGTGGTTGGTGCAGTGGATGTACCGGTTACGCTGAAGATTCGCACGGGTTGGGATCCGCAGCACAGGAATGGTGTCGCGCTGGCCCATATAGCCGAAGACAGTGGCATTGCCTCACTGGCCGTTCACGGCCGGACCAGGCAGTGCATGTACAAGGGTGAAGCCGAGTACGACACCATCAAGGCTATAAAACAAAGCGTCTCCATACCTGTGGTCGCCAACGGGGATATCACCACGCCGGAGAAGGCACGTTATGTGCTTGATTATACCGGCGCGGACGCCCTGATGATCGGCCGAGGGGCTCAGGGACGTCCCTGGCTATTCAGAGAAATTCAACATTATCTGGATACCGGGGAAAAGCTGCCCCCCGTGGCAATGGAGGAAAAACGTCAAGTGATGCTGGACCACCTGACCAAGCTATACGTCCTTTACGGGGAGTTTAAAGGTGTGCGATTCGCCCGCAAACACATAGGTTGGTACCTGGATCATGACGCACAGCGGGATTTTCGTGCCCAGTTCAACCAACTGGAGACCGCAGCGCAGCAATATTCCCTAGTGGAATGTTTTTTTGATGAATTAATTTCAGAATTAGACAAAGAGCAGATTACGAATGTTTGATCAGACAACTCACACAGAAGCCCATCCGCTTACCGTAGGCAAAATTGAAACTGCAAACGGCACCATTAAGCCTCAGTTGCTGCGCGACGCTGTTAAGCGCGCTGTAAGCAACTTCTTCGCTCAGTTGGATGGTCAGGACGCGCAGGAAGTTTACGAGATGGTGCTTTGCGAAGTTGAAGCTCCACTGCTGGACATCATCATGCAACACACCCGCGGTAACCAAACCCGCGCAGCCAACATGCTGGGTATCAACCGTGGTACTCTGCGCAAGAAGCTGAAAAAGTACGGCATGAACTAATCAAGTATTCTTAATGCTTTGATTTAAAGGGCTCGTTAAGTAATTAACGGGCCCTTTTTCTTTCCGTGTACCCCCGCATGTACCCCGAGAGATTTATTACAAGAGAGAAAATGGTCATGGACATTGCTGCAATCTCCAACCGCATAGACAAGATCACCCACCCCAAGTGGCCTCATTGGTTTGATATCAGTAACTATGAATGTTTAGAGACGCTCACAGGTGAACAATTCATCAATGAGCTGGAAGCCAGGCTCAGTTTGCTGGGGACGCCAACGCTGGCAAATGGACGACGTTTAACTGACGACAAAATATGGCAACAGATTACTCTGGGCAATGTGCTCATCAGCCAAGCTCCTGCACTCGTGTCTGATTCACCAGCCGTAAAACCTATCAATCACATCGATATCGAGGGCATAAGAGAGGAAGCCAGACACGAATATGGCTCTGACTACACCAGTATGGAGCCACAGCACCTGTTAACGGTACCTGGCATCTCAGGTAAACAGGTGCTGCTTGCCGTCGACCTAAACCTTGCAGACAACAGCACTGTGCTTGGACATATTGAGCACCAGCTCAACCAGCTACGCAAACAGCTTGGCATTCCAGAGCCCGTAACCGCCAACCGTGACAAAGCCAACGAGAAGATGTTTAAAAAGCTGCTTACCTATCGGGTTATTCCTTACCTGGATTTGCTGCTGTATAGCCACAACCACTGCCCATTAAATGCCCACTGTCCTGCCAAATCCATCAAAAGAACTGTCTAAGCATTAGCAAAATTCGGTTCATTGTGCTTAGCCAAATATTTACAGAGACGATTCTTTCAACATTTTCAAAGCATGACGAAGCATGTTGAACTCCGCTGGCATATTCCTCGCGTCAAACTTGCGCACTTTAGGAAACCCTCCGGGCCTAATATGCCTGGCATCCCATTGGTTCTGAGCACTTATCTGGGCTCGGCTGGCAAGCTGTTGAAACCACAACTGCCCGGGCATCATTCTGAAAATGTGAAAGTGTAGGTGGAGCGCATCAGTTTGTTTGTAGTAATGGTCCAGAGCGCATTGGGCCAGCATAAAGCCATCTGGGCCGTAGGTTGCTGCGATGATGTGCTTGGCATATTCAAGCGCTACCAGATGCTCAGCAAGCAGTGCTTCAAGTTCTGGCATCCAATCATCCGGTGCAGCCAATTTACCGAGTTCAACCAAACGTTCAAACACATCAAGCCCCTCATGAATCAAATCATCATCAAGCTCTTGGCGGCCAAACCAATCAAAGGAGTACTTGATTGGGTTGGTACGCATCGCCATTTTGCCTTCTGTAGTTTTGCCACCTGTTGACCGACCGCCGTGTAATTTGCAGCGGCCATTATGCAGATTACCCAGCCGCTTACAGGGCTCACCACTTCGGGTTTTGGCTCCACACTGCGGCAGGCTGTTTAAATCAAATCGTCCCATATCTGGATCCTCAAACGGTGGATCCAATGTGGATCCAATGTGGATCCAGCTTCGGTTCATGGGGTTTGTTTCCGCCTCTGCAGATTCTCTGTGTGAGCTCCCCCTCAGAGCGTTAAAACTCCCCCGTTAAAGATGCGAAGCAGTCTATCGCCGGACAGTTGTCTGCAGTGAAAAGTAGAGGAATTAAGCGAAATCGAAGCAATGAAGCAAACTGCAGCTGTCAGCGAATAATTCGAGACTTCACGCTTTTTCAGCGTGTTAGCACAGTAACCACCTTGGCACATGCTTGGATGAGCAGAGCAGCTATCGCGTCAGGCTTTGGCTACGCATTGGGGCAGACTGTTTAAACCAAGCCTTTCCATGTTGTGGATCCTCAAACGGTGGATCCAGCTTCGGTTCATGGGGTTTGTTTCCGCCTTGGGGAAATCTATATTCGAAAGCGGCTTTTGAGCATGGAAATCCCCCCTGTTAAAGGGTACCTGGTCATCGCCAGACGTCTAAAATGGGGATGAAATTCGATGGATAATGCGGCACTGTCGTGATGTGTAATTTTTTACGCACTTCTAATGATTGAACCATCACGGTGAGTAATTTTTTACCCAAAACACCAATCAAAACCTCAAGCCGAGTAAATAATTACTCAAAACATCTTAGGTTTGCTAAGCTGTGAGAAAATATTTACTCATGGTGATATTCAGTGCTAACGATTCAAATATACTCCGACGGTGTGTGGGTCGATGCTGCCACGATAGAAATGCCTGTACCTGAAGCAGGTAGAGTCGGCGAGGCCGTGCTGTCCTATGACGCACCCTATGTACTGAACTGGCTGGATACCCCTGCCGAAATCACCATGGCTACCTCCCTTACACTGCCTCTGGAACTGTTTGCTCCATACTCATCCAATAGTTGGTTTGCATTTCTCGATGACATCATGCCATCTGGAGCCAGCCGCAAGTACTGGATTAATTACCTTGGGCTTGGCAATGCAACCCCGCAGGCTCAAGACTATGAGTTACTTAAAAAAGGGACCATAGCTCCCATTGGCAACATGCGCATCAAAGAATCACTTGATGGTCTCTATAAAGGTGGTGAACAACTCAGATTCTCGATTAATGATGTCGCAGAGCGAAATGCTGATTTCCTTGAGTATGCGCAGCAAAGAGGTGCAGCGGCCGGTGGTGCCACAGGCGCAGGAGGGGAAGCGCCAAAACTCTTGTTAAGAATGGATGCGAGTGAGCAAATCTGGATAGACACGCTCCAGGATGACCCATCAAATCAGGATTTGCACTATCTGGTGAAGTTCCCAAGAGGAAGCAGATCCGACATCGACTGCGACATATTGCGTGCGGAGTTTCATTACTACCAAGAACTCGCGGCCATGGGCATAGCCACTATCGATGTCCAGAATATGAGACTCGTCGAAGGCAGCCGCTATCCATCACTATGGTTACCGAGATTTGATGTCACCTATTCAGAAGGTCGGTTGGCCAGATACGGGATGGAATCTGTGTATTCCGTGTTGGGATGCCCACCGGGTACCTTACTCGACCATATCGACGTGATATCTAAGATTTGCCGACAAATGTCACAGATGAATGTTGAATTCGACCAACAACGATTTGTCCGTGAATGGTTGGAGCGCGATTTCTTGAACGTGTGTTTTGGTAATTCAGATAACCATGGCCGTAACACAGCGTTTGTTAAATCACTCAACGCAGTTCGTTTGTCACCAGTCTATGATTTCGCGCCAATGAAAGCGGATCCTGAAGGCATTCCCAGAAGCACACAATGGCCACAGCCCTTAGAACTGGGCGGCAACTTTCAATGGCTTGATATCTGTGATGCGCTGAGTGAGTTCGCGCCACCAGATGAATTGAAGCGCCACTTGAAACACTGGGCGACTCAAGTCAAAGGGCTAAAGCACCGATTGCATACGCGTGGTGTTCCACAAACAGTGATGGATATGCCTGTTATGGGGTTTGACTACCTTGATGCCAAGCTTGAGAAATGGGGTCTGCAATGACAAATACAATGACACCTGTTGAGAAGCGTGAATGGTTAGCCCAGCAGTACCAACGGCTTGAGCGAGGGGAACTGACACCCGGAGAATTGCTGCGCAACTTCAGAGAAAACATCCTGAACCTCACTCAAGATCAGTATGCTACCATTGTGAAGATCAGCCGAAAGACCCTGTCTAACATTGAGCTGGATAAAGATATCAAAACCTTAGGTGCCGTAGATAAGGCCTTTCGACCTCTTGGGCTCAAGCTTAAGCTGGTTCCCTTGGCACCAGCCGCCAAATAATGATTTCGATCATGGAGTCCCTCAGGAAAATCATTAACACTGACAAGCTGGTGGCCTTTTATGGACAGAATAAAAGGCCCCTATAAGATCAACTTCAATTTCATGCCGATGATGGCTGCTATCCATCCCATCCATGGTTGACCAAGAAAATGCCAATACAGATGTTGGCCAAACTGATTTAACATGAGTAGTAAGACGCTGCCTGATATCTTTTGATTCCCCGATATACAACAGCTCTCTCTTATCCTGGGCGAAAATCCGATACACACCCGCAATACACGGTACAATCTTCAGGTTGGCCTTGGTCAGAGGGACGTTTGAAGACCAGACCAGCCCCATCCAATCGTCATCCAGCTCTCTACCATGGAGCTGTAACGGTTGAGTGCAATACCCACCACTTGGATTACCAGGCCACTCCAGCCGATAGCCTCTTATGCCCTTTCTTCGATCTAAAAACTTCATCCAGTGAGGATGAAACCGACCATAGTTGCAGAGAGTAGACTTCCCAGTCTCAATACGGTGTGCCCAAAGCAGCATATCTTCCAATGCCTGCCGATTTGGGGTATCCAACTCAACTGTAGCAACAGAGCACTCATATTGGAGCCTCCCCTCTCTTTGCCAAACCCATAGATTTGGCGCAGCTGTATGTGGATCATTAAAAGGCATTTCATCAGCAACAACACCTTTTCTAAGTGCTCTAAGCCTTTCTCTGAGATTCCGTCCAGTTTGTCCGATATAAATCAGAGAATCATGACCCACAGCTCTTATCCGGTAGAGTCCACCTGTATTGGCCAGCTGTTTATAAACTTCATTGTCGCCTTCCAAAGAAATCCACGCTGACCATCGTAAGCCTCGCCAAGTTTCTTTTTGACAATCAGGTACTCTCTCACTCATACAATTATCTCTAGCATTAAAAAATTTTTGCCCTGCGAAAACGCCAAAGGATTACGCAGTTTTTTCAGGTGCGTCCACCAGCGGCTTGATGGCTGTCAGCCTCGCCCTTCGGGGTTTTCGAGCAATCACGATTGCTTTGGTATTGTGCTTTGAAAGGCAACCAGCCTGCCTGCACCTGAATACCTTGAACTTGAATTTGCCCGTAAGTCAGGGCGGTGCGAGGGTTTGTTCGCACCTTCCTTAGTAAAAAAACGCCCGGGATAACCGGGCGAATTAATCTCAAAAGCCAGGGTTCAATCAGGCCTGAGGTACAGGGCAGTCAACCGGACTGCTGCCGTCACGCCATTGCGTTGAGCCATCTGTAATGGAGAGTGGCAGGAAGGTCAGCTCATTACTCATATTGGCTGGGGGGAGATCGTTCTCCAGTATATACATGCCCATAGATAAAATCCCTTGGGTACTGTTGGCCTGAACCTGATCTGCCGCCAAACTGGAGTATCTCAGCCCCAGCATGTCGAAGTGGCTGCGCCAGTCCATACCTGTCAGTTTGCTCAGGGACACCAGCATAAAGTCGTTGCCGGGAATGTCCTTCACTTTGCGGCCACCATAAACAGCATGACCATCATAGGGGAACAGGCTAAAGCCCAGCTTGTCTTTGTTGGCATTCCAGTCGTTAGCCTTAGCGACATATTTGCCAAATATTCGCTGATGCTGGTATAGCAGGGTATAGAGGTTGAAGCCATTTTCCAGTATGGTGCCATCGGCTAATTCCATGCCATGGGCTCGCAGCGCCATTTGAGTATAGAAAGCCATGCGGTAACCGTTGTGTACGGCGTAAGCGTTGCTCGCCCAAGGTGCTTCGTAGCGGTTGTTGCCGCTATCCAGTAGCTGACAATTGGCGCCCAGTACCACCCGTTCATCGGCGCTGTTCTTTACTTCGGCAGCATCGGACATGAATACATAAAAGAGATCCTTGTTATTCATATGCCCATCAATGAGGGGATCTGTATTGCCGTCTCTGACATAATGCGCCCTCCACTTCGCCACATAGGGGAAGATATTGTTGGAATTCTCGCCGGCGCGGCTGCCATAGCCCGGCCAGGAGTCTTTGTTTTCGACACTGGCGTACTGCACATTCAACCTGTTGGTCTGCAAATTGTGTCCCAACTCGTGATTGTCGCCCCAGCCGGTCGGGCTGATATTCCAGCTGGCATCCCAGGGGTTACCGCTGCATCCTGAGCCGCAATGGGCATTCTGGTCATAGTTTGCATGCTGGATAATAGTGCGGGTATGCAATGACTCATCAAGACAATCCTGACCAAACAGATTTTCACAGGCCTGTTTGACATCATCTGGCAGTGACTCGGCCAGTGTCTTACCCTGAATTTTATAGCCGGCAAGGGTATACACAGTATTGATATGGTCTTCTGAAATACTTTTCAGCAGCGCATTGACATCAACAATGTTGCTCCCAATGGCATTCTCAAACCTATCCCGCCGCAAATGTTGCTCGGCACCAAAGGAGCGCAGATCGATATGGGGTAATTCAGTTTGAGTTAAGCGTTCGTTAAATGTCTGGATTTGAGTATGATCACTGAAATCCATAATGGTCGGATGCAGGGCGACACCCGAAGCGGAAACATCTACCGACTGCTCGCCTTCACCACCACGGAAATACAGATACAGTGGGCCACCATAAGGGCTGGAGAAGCTGACTGTTTCACCGGCCGCCAGTGGCAGTCGCTGGGTAGCAAGCTCAAGGGGGCCCCGATAAACTTTCTGCTGATAGGCTCGGTTGGTATTGGATCTGTGGTAGTTGAGTTTAATCTCAACAGATGAGGAATTACTGTCATTTCGGGTCAGGGTGACGGTTTGCCCTGGCAGCACATACCAGCCTGTGGTGGTCCACTGATCGGGGTAAGGCACAGAGATGGTTTTTCGATTCGATGTGGTCTCAGGATGTTGGTAGTTGGCATGACTGCCTTTGCTCAGATTATTCCTGTCGGTAACATACTCACCCAGATCCGGCTGTGCCAGGTTATCCGGGCGGGCATAGTTCACCAGCCAGTCGGCAAACATCGCCTGCTGCCAGTCCAGGTGGTCTTCCCAGGCGATAGGGTAATCGATAGCTTCCCGGTATTTGTCCGCCAACAACAGGCTGGCCTTGAGTATATCCGCCAAACCCAGGGTAAAGGCATCGGTGGCTGCCTTGTCCAGCGTTGCGGCAGCGTTTCGCAACCAGTCGGCTCCGGCTTTAAAGTTCTCGGTAAACCCAGCCTCATTGCAATAGATGAAGTTGCCGTTGCAATTGTCCAATAGGTTAGTGGTGAAGTTGCCAGTCTGTAGATTGGTCAGCAGTGTATCGACAGCTTTAAGGCTCAGATCATCTTGTTTAATGGTGTCGACACTTAGCTCCATGACCTGCAGTTTTTGCCAGTAGTTGCCATAGGTTGCCAGACCTATCTTTTGATACAAAGGGGAGAGCATGGGACTGGCATCACGGCGATAATTTGACAGCAGCAGTGGGATACCTTGAGCTTTGGCTTTGGCTATCCCAGCCTCAATGCCTTTAAATCCAAGCCCTTGCCTGTCGATATCCGATATTACAATCAGATCCGGTTTGAGCGTATCAATACACTCGTTGAGCTTGTTATAGTCGCAGGTGTTGGCGTCGTTGATGGTATGAGCATCAGGATAATGTGTGATCAGCCAGTTACGTATGCCTTCATTATGGGGGAAGTACCAACTGTCCGCGCTGCTGGGAACCTGCGCTGTGACTATGGTCAGATCATCTGTTTTACCTTCTGCCTGAGTCAGCCAGCCGATAAGGTTTTTAAGGATAGTGTCGGTTTCGGTAGAAGTATTCACCGTAAACAGGTTAGAGCCCATGACGGCAGTGCGATAACCATCAAGCTCTGATGCCATGATCAGCCCCCTGACTGCAGGCTCTCCACTACCGTTGACATTAGAAGGCAGCACGGTCAGGGTAGAATCAGGCAAGAAACTGGTAAAGGTGATGGAATCATGAGAGGGGTACCATGTTAAATGAGTGACGCCCATAAACACCTCATCCACCAACGCCTTGCGCTTCTGTTCACTGCTGATGATGACCTTGCGGGCATGTTCGATCAGCTCAACATCGCTGGCCAGATTATGATCCCGATGACGAATCGCATTTTCTGCATTGGTGATAAAACTGGCGCTGATGCTGCAATCGCTACTCATGACTCCAGTTGTAAAGATGCCATCCGCGAGGGTGCCATCACAACCTGTTATTTCTCCCAGTACATAGCCTGAGTCAGGCACGATGCTGAAGCTGCCTTGTTTACCAGACTCGATTTTCAGACTCGACGGTTGCAACTGACCACCGCTTCCTGATTGAGTGCTAGCCGGATAAAAAGTTGGTGTGGGCGAAGGGTTATCAGGAGCACCATCCTCATCAGCTGAGCCGCCCCCACAACCTGTTAATATCAGTGTTATGGCACTGAGAGCCAAAGTGTATCTCATTGAAAACTTCCTGTGTTAGGGAAGATGCGAATAAGTCCCATGGGTGCTGTGCGAGTGATGACAGCCCTTAGATGCGCGACCCAGCTCGACCTTAATGGCCTGAGTCGTTAGCGAGAGCGGCAGAAAAGCAGATAGGGCTGTCAGCCTCACCCTTCGGGGCTTTCGGGCAAAACACGATTGCCGTGGTATTGCGCTTTGAAAGGCAACCCGCCTTGCTTTATCTGAATACCTCAACTCGAATTTGCCTGTAAGCCAGAGCGGTGCGAGGACTTGTTCGCACCTTCCTTAGAAAGCTTACTCATTGGGAATTAACTGTTTTCGCGGATAATGGCGCGATAGCCGATATCGGTACGGAAGTAGACATCATCCCAATGCACTCTGTCCACCAGTGCATATGCAGCCTGCTGGGCTTCAGTCACTGTGTTGCCCAAGGCTGTAGCGCACAATACGCGGCCACCATTGGTCACCACATGGCCGTCCTCCATTTTGGTACCGGCATGGAACAGCTTGGCCTCCCGGCTGCCCAGATCCAAACCGTCAATCACATCACCCTTGCGATATTCATCCGGATAACCCCCAGCTGCCATCACCACACCCAGTGCAGCGCGCTTATCATACTCGGCGGTGACCTTATCCAGCTCACCACGGCAGGCGGCCAGACACAGTTCAACCAGATCAGACTTGAGGCGCATCATAATCGGTTGGGTTTCCGGATCGCCAAAGCGGCAGTTATATTCCAGCACCTTGGACTTGCCAGCGCTATCCACCATCAAACCAGCGTACAGGAAGCCGGTATAGGTGTTGCCTTCGGCAGCCATACCATCCACAGTGGGACGGATCACATTGGCCATCACCCAGTCATGGATCTCCCGGGTGACCACTGGCGCAGGGGAATAGGCACCCATGCCGCCGGTGTTGGGACCGTTATCAGCATTGTCGCGGGCTTTGTGATCCTGACTGGTAGCCATAGGCAGAATGTTGTTGCCATCCACCATCACGATAAAGCTGGCTTCTTCGCCCCTGAGGAACTCTTCTACCACCACGCGGCTGCCGGCATCGCCGAACTTGTTGCCAGCCAACATGTCATCGATAGCGGCATCAGCCTCAGCCTGGCTCTGGGCGATAATCACCCCTTTACCTGCAGCCAGACCGTCGGCCTTGATCACCACAGGGAAGCCGATCCTGCCGGTCAGCTCAGTGACAAACGCCTTGGCTGGGGCGATTTCAGTAAAGTTCTGATAGGCCGCTGTGGGGATCTGGTGACGGGCCAGAAAGTCTTTAGTGAAAGCTTTGGATCCTTCCAGCTGAGCCGCAGCCTGAGTCGGGCCAAAGATGGTCAGATCCGCCGCGCGGAAGGCATCCACTACACCGAGTACCAGCGGCGCTTCCGGGCCAACGATTGTCAGGGTGATATCATTGTCTCTGGCAAATGCCAGCAGCGCCTGGATATCCGTAGCCTCAATGGCGATATTTTCCAGTTTGGACTCAAGTGCGGTACCGGCATTGCCCGGGGCCACATACACTGTGCTGACTTGAGAGTTTTGTGCGGCTTTCCACGCCAGTGCATGCTCGCGGCCACCACCGCCAATTACGAGAATCTTCATCATCTTGTCCCTTAAATCTTGTACGCAATAGGCAGCCCGGGGGCCGCCTTAACTTGATTAATGACGGAAGTGGCGCATGCCGGTGAACACCATGGCCATGCCAAGCTCGTCGGCTGCGGCGATAATCTCTTCATCACGGATAGAGCCGCCTGGCTGAATGATACAGCTGATGCCAGCGGCAGCGGCTGCATCGATACCGTCGCGGAATGGGAAGAAGGCGTCAGATGCCATCACGCTGCCCTCAACCTGAAGACCCTCGTCAGCAGCCTTGATACCGGCGATTTTGGCGCTGTAAACACGGCTCATCTGACCGGCGCCCACACCGATTGTCATGCCGTCTTTAGCGTACACAATGGCGTTGGACTTAACGAACTTGGCCACTTTCCAGCAGAACAGCAGATCGTTCAGCTCTTCAGCCGTCGGTGCGCGCTTGGTGACCACGTTGAGATCATCCAGACTCACCATACCCTGATCCCTGTCCTGCACCAGCAGGCCACCATTGACCCGCTTGTAGTCCAGCGACTGGGTCTGGCTACTCCACTGACCACACTCCAGCAAACGTACATTGGGCTTGCTGGCTACTACATCACGGGCCGCCTGGCTGACCACCGGAGCGATGATCACTTCCACAAACTGACGCTCAACGATGGCGGCTGCGGTCTCACCGTCCAGCTCGCGGTTGAAGGCGATGATGCCGCCAAAGGCCGAAGTCGGATCGGTTTTGAAGGCGCGATCATAGGCGTCCAGCAGCTTATCACCCAGCGCCACACCACAGGGATTGGCGTGCTTAACGATAACGCAGGCCGGGGCATCAAACTCTTTGACACACTCAAGCGCGGCGTCAGTGTCGGCGATATTGTTGTAAGACAGCGCCTTGCCCTGCAGCTGCACTGCGGTGGCGACAGAAGCTTCGTCAATTTGGGTATCTACGTAGAAGGCGGCGGCCTGGTGGCTGTTTTCGCCGTACCGCAGTTCCTGCGTCTTAAGCAGCTGGGTGTTAAAAGTACGGGGGAATTTTGCCCCCTTATCTGCCCGCTCGGCATCGCCGTGCATGGTAACCATGGTACCGAAGTAGTTGGCGATCATGCCGTCATAGGCGGCAGTGTGTTCGAAAGCGGCAATCGCCAGATCAAAGCGGGTGGCATGGGTGGTAGAACCCTCATTAGCGGCCATCTCTAGCAGCACTCTGTTGTAGTCTTTGGTGTTCACTACTATGGTGACATCTTTGTGGTTCTTGGCTGCGGCACGCACCATAGTTGGGCCACCGATATCAATATTCTCGATGGCATCCTCCAGGGTACAACCCTGCTTGGCGACGGTTACGGCAAAGGGATACAGGTTAACGGCAACCAGATCGATGGCGCTGATGTGGTTATCGCTCATCACGGCTTCGTCAAGACCGCGACGGGCCAGAATGCCTCCGTGAACTTTGGGATGCAGGGTCTTAACCCGGCCGCCCATGATTTCAGGATGGCCTGTGTAATCAGACACTTCAGTAACCGGAATACCATTGTCTGCCAGTAATTTGGCGGTGCCGCCGGTGGACAGCAGTTCTACACCCTGTTGGTGCAGTGCAATGGCGAATTCGAGGATACCGGTTTTATCGGACACGCTGAGCAGCGCACGGCGGATAGGTCTTGGAGTAGTCATGGGTTCACACAGTCCAGTTTTGTTGTGGTCTTTGTTGAGGCGCAGCGAGCTATACCAGCCCGAAGGCCGACAGACAGATGCCTCTAAGTTCAAGGATCTTTCGGAAAACAGCGCAGGGTATTTATTGTTAAAATCGGCGCAGCTTTCCAAAAGTCCCTTATCCAAGGGACAAACCGGAGTGAAGCAGATCTAAGGATGGCTAGGATGGCGACCTCCTCAGGCGGGCGTATTTTACATGATACGCACAGGGCTCAGGGTTTTTATGTGTAACTTCACAATATTGATATGCGAACACCGCAGCCGGATCGGGAGCTGTGGCTGATAGTTACTTCTGCGAGGAACATTTATTAAAAGCAACGCCAGACACTGAAAGCCCGGGCGACACAATAACGCATTATTTAGGCAATGGTGGATCAACAAAGGTCAACAGACCCTAAGGAAGGTGCGAATAAGTCCCGTGCGTGCTCTGCGAGGACTTGTTCGCACCTTCCCTAAGTTAAAAAAGTGATTTGAGTTCAATTCTTATTTACTGGAACTCTTGACCTTAGACTAAACTCTAAGGTTTACACTCCAGATTAGGTGGATACAGGAGAATTGGCATGTATCGTATAGGTGAACTGGCCCGTCTGTGTAAGGTTAAGGCCGATACGTTGAGGTTTTACGAAAAGCATGGGTTGCTGCCGCCATCGATGCGAACAGACTCCGGCTATCGCCTGTATACCGAGCAGGATGCCAATCGCCTGAGATTTATTCTGCGGGCCAAAGCCGTGGGTTTTACGCTAAGTGAGATTTCCGAGCTTCTGTCCATCGAGCTGAACAAGTCTGAGTGGGCCTGTGCGGATGTCAAAGGCTTGGTGGATGACAAGCTGGCGCAGGTTGAAGCGCGCATAGTTCAACTCACTGAATTTCAAACCACCTTGCAGACCTTGTCCCGCGCCTGTTGTGGCGGAAGTGAAAGTGCCGAGCACTGCTCTATTCTGGAAGCACTGGAATCCTCTTTAACCCAAGTGCGCCCTGAGGAGCACAGCTGTGGCTGGGATCATGAGAAGTAACCAAGCGAAAGCTGGAAGTGACTATGTTATTTGAGAATTTTTTAGAGCTGTTTCTGGAGTCGGCGCCCTGGTTGTTATTGGGATTGGTATTGGCCGGCTTACTCAAGATGTTTGTGCCCATGACCTGGATGCAAAAACAACTGGGCGGTCATGATCTGAAGACTACCATTAAAGCGGCCATGTTCGGCGCGCCGCTGCCTTTGTGCTCCTGTGGCGTTATTCCAGCCGCTGTTGGTTTGCGTCGCGCTGGTGCCTCCAAGGCGGCAACCACCTCTTTTATGGTATCCACACCGGAAACCGGGATTGATTCGGTCAGCATCTCCTATGTCCTGCTCGGCCCTTTTATGGCCATTGTGCGTCCCATTGCTGCCGTGATCAGCGCTGTGGTGGCGGGCTTACTGGTAGGGCGGGATGACGATGATGGTAAACCGGCGCAGCCAGTACAGGCACAGTTAAAGTCACAGACACAGACAGTGCCCACTTCCAGTTGCTCATCTCAAGCCAAAACTGAGCCTAGATCTGAGGCGAAGACCGGTTGTGGCAGCAAACCTGAGTCTGCTTTGGTGATAAAGCCGTCCTCCTCCCGTTGCAGTGCAGCGCCTTCAGCCATGATTGAACCGGTTTCTCCGGATAGCTCTTCTGCCGGGAGCTGCTGTTCATCAAAAGCAGCGCATGAGACAAAAGCCGCTTCCTGCTGTCACTCGGCGGCAGAGACTTTGGCCTATCACGATCACGGGGCACCCGATACTCACTCCGATGAGCATCACAGCCATAAGCATGGCAAGCATGGCAAGCATGGCAAGCATGAGCAAGGAGCCTGCTGCAGCAATACGGAAGATACTACCGCCATGTTGCGGGGCACTTCAGTGCTCTATCGCATCGCCAAGGGACTGCAGTTTGCAGCGACCGACTTGGTGCGGGATACCACTGTCTGGCTATTGATGGGTCTGTTTTTCGCGGCTCTGGTACAAACCTATGTGCCGGGCGACTTTCTGGCCAAGTGGGGCAATGGCATTCTGGCGATGCTGGTGATGGTAACAATCTCCATCCCCATGTATATTTGCGCGACAGCCTCTACGCCGATTGCAGCCGGATTATTGCTGGCCGGCGTTTCTCCCGGTGCCGTACTGGTGTTTATGATGGCGGGGCCTGCGACCAATATCGCCACCCTTGGCGTAGTTACCAAAGAACTGGGCAAGCGAGCGCTTTACAGTTACCTCGGTGGGGTAGTGGGTGTGGCGATGGTTTCCGGTGTGCTGGTGAATTACCTGGTAGACACTTTTGGCTTTGTCGTGATGCCGCAAATAGGCGAGCATTATGAACTATTGCCAGATTGGGTGGTTGCAGCATCCGGCCTGTTACTGGCATTCCTGATGGGGCGGGTGCTGTGGCAGATGCTGCCTTTCAAAACACACAAAACTGACTGCTGCTCCTGAGCAGAATGACTAGGGTCTGTTGACCTTTGAAGATGGTTTTTGCAGCTTTTTGTCGTTGTTTTATACAAAGCAACGCGATTGTGGTGTAGTTGTTCTACATGATTGAACGTAACCCTTCACCGACAGTGGATTGACATTCCTAAGGAAGGTGCGAACAAGTCCTTGGGAAAGTGCGCACAAGTCCCGTGCGTGCTCTGCAAGTGCTGACAGCCTCTAGATGCGCGGCGCAGTTTGAAGTTAATGGCCTGAGTCCTTAGCGACAACGGCAACCAAGCAGATAGGGCTTTCAGCCCCGCCCTACGCAATACCGTTCAGTTAAGGCGAATATAAAAAGAGCTCTGCTAAAGCAGGGCT
>JAJNAU010000025.1 GCA_021462625.1 Shewanella sp. | reverse complement strand
TTAAAAACGATGACGCGACATTAGCTCAGTTGGTAGAGCGATACCTTGCCAAGGTATAGGTCATCGGTTCGAACCCGATATGTCGCTCCAAATTCCCGCAAAAATTCATTTTCCTTACTCCTTACTCCTGACTCCTCACTCGTCGCACTTAAGCTATTTATGTTATAGATGCTTGCATGATTCTTGTACTGAATATGATATTGCTCATGTTTTTGTGGTATAAATCGACTGATAATAACAGTAGACGACAACTTAACCATTTATCGGAGGGAGTCATATGCGGATGCAGCAACTGAGGGATGTGCTTGAACGAATTGCCGAATGTCATCTGGAGATGCAGTCTTTGTATCGCCGGTTGCACAGCAATTGTGATTCCGCGCGAACCCGACTTATGCTGGAATATTTGCAGCAGCATCAGAAACATATTGCCGACACAATCGAATCCTATATCGATGATGCCCCAAAGCAAATGATGGATACCTGGTATGAAAATCTTGAAATGGGGAGATTCAAGCAGGCTTGTGAGGCAATAGTTCCGGTCGCCAGCATGACAGAAGACGAGTTGCTGGAATTACACCTCAAGCTTGATAACCGGGTGTTGGGGTATGTTGAACATCTGGTCGAAAAGGCTCCTACCGGTGAGATTGAAAGCGCTATGTCAGATTTGCTGCGGGTCAGCAAGACACAGCAGCATAGGTTGGTTCACTCAGTGGCCAGAATGGAAGACATTTGAGTCGTTCAAAAAGATAGCGTTAATAAAACTGTGCCAAAACTGTGCCGGACGTGTGTGCAATTCGCCCGGCACATTTGTATGCTGACTTTGCATTTATTGATCGGCAGTTATGATCCAAGGAGCTTCCATGCCGCTATCAAGACTTCCTCCTGAACTTTATCTTTGCTCGCAAATTCGCCAGGCTGAGTTGGCGATGGTGCGGGCGACAGATGTCAGCCTGTTGCAACTAGTTGAACGCGCTGCACGCTGTGCGGTGCAAACTCTTAATGCATTGAGAACATTTGATAAGGTGCTATTGCTGGCCGGCAATGGCAATAACGGTAGCGATGCATTGATGATGGCATCACTTCTTGCCAGTCAGCATGTGGATTGTCTCGTGCTCAGGTTACAGGCAAACCGCTACAGTGATGAACACCTTGCAGCAATGCAGCTGTTGAGTAAGACAAGGGTCAGGATTGCCGCGTTGACCCCGTCCACGCTGGCCAAGGCTCTTGAAGACTATGACATTGTGGTTGATGGTTTGCTTGGCAGTGGCATCCTTGGGGAGCCCAGAAAAGAAATGATGACCTATATTGATATGGTCAATCATGTCGGGCGTTTTGTTTTCAGCCTGGATATTCCTTCTGGTATTGATGCCGATACGGGACGAATTGTTGGCCGTGCAATAGAGGCTGACGCCACCCTGTGCCTGGGTGCCGTCAAACGCGGATTATTGACGTGTGATGCCAGAGATTGCTGCGGATCACTGTATTTTGGTGATATCGGTCTTGCTCCTTTTTTACCTGATGTGGCGGCTTGTTCGTGCGATTCGAGCTTGTTGGCAGAAAAGTTGCCACCGCGTCGCCGTAATTCCCATAAAGGCAGCCATGGCAAAGTTTGTGTTGTCGGTGGCGATCACGGCATGGTTGGTGCGGTGCGGCTGGCATCAGAAGCCTGCCTTCGAGGCGGCGCGGGTCTAGTCTGCGTGATCAGCCGTCAGGAGCATCTGCCGCTGGTTTGCGCTACCAGACCTGAGCTGATGTTTCATGGCTGCGAGCTTGCTGATATGGAAACCTATCACAAACTGGCGTGGGCAGATGCTCTGGTTGTCGGGCCGGGCTTGGGAACTGGTGATTGGGGATATAATCTGATGAAGGCCGTTGCACTGGCCGATAAGCCAATACTGCTGGATGCAGATGGCCTCAATCTGCTGGCGTCGCAAGGTGATTACAACAATATGAGGGTGATAACGCCTCATCCTGCCGAAGCGGCAAGATTGCTTGGCTGCTCAACGGCAGAAGTGCAAGCCGACAGATTTGCGGCAGCCAAAAAACTGCAACAGACCTATGGGGGAGTGGTTGTGCTTAAAGGCGCAGGCACCATTATTTGTGATGGCAACACAACATATGTTGCAGCTGTTGGTAATCCCGGGCTTGCCAGTGGTGGTTGTGGTGATGTGCTTTCGGGTATCATAGGCGCGCTGATGGCGCAGGGGTTTGATCTTACGTCTGCTGCAGTGGTAGGCGTTATTATTCATGGCGGTGCTGCGGATCTGGCTGCGGCCTCTGGAGAGCGGGGTATGTTGGCGACAGATTTGATGTCGGGCATTCGCAGATTGGTGAATCCCTGCGTGATTCAAGACTAAGGAATATATGAAAGAAGTCTCTTTTTTTCTTGAGAATGAAAACGAAACCGTTGAGCTGGGACGACGCCTGGCCGGGGTGGTCAGTGCGCCTTTGGTGATTTACCTGACCGGTGAACTGGGGGCCGGAAAGACAACTTTCAGCCGGGGACTTATTCAAAGTCTGGGACATCAGGGGGCGGTGAAAAGTCCGACCTATACTCTGGTGGAACCTTATGAAATCAATGGTGTCGAAGTATATCATTTTGATTTGTATCGCCTTATGGAACCAGAAGAGTTGGAATTTATGGGCATTCGCGATTATTTTAACGACACCAGTTTGTGTATTGTGGAATGGCCTGACCGTGGGCAGGGATTACTTCCCGATGCAGATCTGCATTTGCATTTGAGTTATCAGGATAATGCGCGAAACCTGAAAATTTGCGCCCTTTCCAAGCAAGGTGAAGCACTGCTTTCAAAACTAAAATAACGATGGCAAGTATTCGACATGGTTTACAATGTTGGCTGACAATTGGATGTTTATTGGTCGGCCTTGGCGTTGTCGGTAAGGCAATGGCTGCTGACAACCGGCTTAACGGAGTGAGGATTTGGGCTGCGCCCGATTCAACCCGGGTTGTATTTGATCTTACCAATTCACCTGACTACAGCTACTTTACGCTGACCAAGCCGGAACGGCTGGTGGTGGATTTCTCCTCTTCGACAACCAAGCTGGATCTGGCCAAAGTTGCCAACAACAGCAAACTGGTTAAGCGGGTTCGGCTCAGCAAACCGCCAAAAAAGGGGACCCTGCGGCTGGTCATAGATTTGAACCGGCCGGCTTCGGCCAATTTGTTTGCCCTTCAACCAACCGCTCCATACGGCGACAGGTTGGTGGTGGATCTTACCGATACCCAGACACCCTCAAAAACAGTAACGCCGCCAGTTGAGGTAATGCGCGATGTGGTGGTGGCTATCGATCCAGGGCATGGTGGTGATGACCCGGGATCAATTGGTCCCAGTGGCATGTACGAGAAGAAAGTTACGCTGGAAATCGCGAAACGGATTGCCAGTAAGATTAATGCCTCTCCAGGAATGCAGGCTGTGATGACTCGCAGTGGTGACTACTTTGTGAGTTTGAATCGCCGCTCTGAGTTGGCGCGAAAGAGCAAGGCTGACCTGCTGATTTCTATTCATGCGGATGCATTTACTTCTCCACACCCCCATGGTGCTTCGGTTTGGGTGTTGTCACGTCGCCGTGCCAACAGTGAAATTGGTCGCTGGTTGGAACAGAAGGAAAGGCATTCTGAATTGCTTGGTGGAGCCGGTGAGATTATCCAGAGTGCCGACAGTGAACAGTACCTGGCGATGACATTGCTCGATATGTCTATGAACAGGTCGATGGCGATGAGTCACTCCATTGCCAATGATGTGCTGTCAGATTTGGGCCGTATTACCAAATTGCACAAGCCGCATCCGGAATCGGCCAGCTTTGCAGTACTCAAGTCGCCGGATATTCCGTCCATTCTGGTAGAAACCGGTTTTATCTCCAATCCAGGGGAAGAAAGGTTGCTGAAAAATTCAGCTCATCAGGATAAGCTGGCCAAGGCGATTTACCGCGGGATTTTGCGCTATTTTGAAGCCAATCCTCCCGAGAACACGCTGCTGGCAACCCGTGGCGCGTTAAAGCACAAGGTACGCCGCGGTGAGTCTTTATCCGTCATTGCTCACCGATATGGTGTGTCGGTAGCCAGTATCCGAAAGGCCAACAACCTCAGCTCGGATATGCTGCGTGTTGGTCAACAGTTAACTATTCCCAGATAACAGGATATTCCATGGCAATCAGAATATTGCCTCCCCAGTTGGCAAACCAGATTGCGGCCGGTGAGGTGGTCGAGCGGCCGGCTTCAGTGGTCAAAGAGCTGGTGGAAAACAGCATTGATGCGGGTGCCCGTCGTATTGATATTGAGATAGAAAAAGGCGGCGCCAAGCTTATCCGTATCAGGGACAATGGCTCAGGTATTGCTCAGCAAGAGTTGGCGCTGGCCTTGTCTCGACATGCCACTTCAAAGGTCGAAACCCTGGAGGATCTGGAAGCGATTCTCAGCTTTGGCTTTCGTGGCGAGGCGCTGGCCAGTATCAGTTCAGTCTCCAGGCTGACACTGACTTCCCGTACTGAGTCACAATCTGAAGCCTGGGCGGCTTATGCCGAAGGCAGTGAAATGGCGGTGCGGGTTATTCCTGCAGCCCATCCTGTAGGCACAACCATTGATGTGGTTGATCTGTTTTTCAATACGCCGGCAAGGCGCCGTTTTTTAAAGAGTGACAAAACTGAATTTGGCCATATTGATGAGTGGCTAAAGCGCATTGCACTGGTTCGCAGCGATGTTCATTTTAGCTTGTCTCATAATGGTAAAATGGTCCGTAATTATCGTCCGGCTACGAATGACATGCAGTATTTACAGCGGCTGGGGCAGATAAGCGGTAAAGCCTTTGCTGGCAGTGCGCTTAAAGTTGATTGTCGTCATGACGATATAGCGCTGACCGGCTATTTACAGTCGCCGGCGCAGCCTTTGCCTGCAGATGTTCACTATTTCTATGTTAATGGCCGTTTGGTCAGAGATCGCTTGGTGAATCATGCCGTCAGGCAGGCATTCGCCGAGCTCAGTGAGATGGAGCAACCCGGGTATGTGTTGATGCTGGAGCTCGAGCCACATCAGGTCGATGTCAATGTGCACCCGGCCAAGCATGAGGTGAGATTTCACCAAAGCCGTTATGTTCATGATTTTATTCTGCAAGCCCTACAGTCTGCACTGTCGCAGGCCAGAGAGCTGGCCTTTGTTGATGATGCCGATGAACCCCAGATCCGTCAGATCAGAGGGACTTACCAGGCTGCTGCGGATTTTGTCTCTGCGGCGGATCACTCAGTCCCCCGCAGCGCAGCATTTGATGGCATGGTCGGCAGCGGACAGTATCCAGGCAATTACCCCAGTTCGGCAGGGCGCGGTGCGTCTACATCGCCCTGGGGAGCGGCTCATCATAGTCAGCAAGCGCCAGACAGAGCTGCTGTACAGGCATATGGCCAGCTGATGCAGACGCCCGGGCAGGACAAAGTTGCACTACAGCTGCCTGCTGCAGACATGCCCCCGGTTTTGGCAGGGCATTACTGGGTCATGTGTAGCGGCGATGCTCTGTCTTTGATTGATATTCGTTCGGCTGCCAGCGCATGCCGCAAGCTCGAGCTTATCGACAAGCTGGCAACCGGGCTTATTGGTCAGCCACTGCTTATGCCGGTATCTGTTACTGCCGACAGCCAGTGGAATGAGGTGCTTAAGCTGCGCAAATGCCTGCTGAGGCGTTTGGGCATTGAGCTGGCAATTCGCTACGGTCAGTTGATTATTAAGAAAGTGCCCCCATATCTGAGGGACTGTCAATTGGCTGTGGTTATTCCGGAGTTGCTGCAATGGATATCGGTTGAGGAGCCTGCGCTTGAAGCATTGGCAGCATGGCTTGGTAAACAGGTTAAAAGCGGCTTTGAATCGGCCATGATAGTTTGGCAGCAGCTTGGGCAGTATTCTGATTTAAAACAAGAAATCCTTGCTCAGGGACATATGCTTCCCTGGCAAAACTGGTTGGAAGAGCAATCGAGTGAGTAAACAACAGCCTGAAGTAATAATGCTGATGGGGCCTACAGCCTCAGGGAAAACTCAGCTCGCAATTGATCTGGCCACCCAACACAATTGTGAAATTGTGTCAGTGGATTCGGCGCTGATATATAAAGGCATGGATATTGGTACTGCCAAGCCTTCTGCTGCGGAGCTGGAATTGGCGCCGCACCGACTGATCGACATTCTCGATCCGGCAGAAAGTTATTCTGCTGCTGATTTTCGTACCGACGCGATGGCGGCCATCAAGGATATCTTGGCTAAGGGTAAAACTCCTGTGCTGGTTGGCGGCACTATGATGTATTTCAAAACCCTGTTGCAGGGACTTTCCCCTTTGCCCTGTGCCGATGAAACAATACGCGCAGGTATACTATCCGAGGCGGCGAATAGCGGTTGGCAGGCTCTGCACGAGCAATTGGCCAAAATCGATCCGGTGGCCGCAGCGCGTATTCATCCCAATGATCCCCAGCGATTGTCACGGGCGCTTGAGGTTTATCGGATAAGTGGTAAGACATTGACCGAATTAACCCAAACAAAAGCCCCCGCTTTACCGTTTGCTGTGGCACAATATGCGATTGCCCCGAAGGAGCGTAACGTCCTGCATGAAATGATCGGCAAACGATTTGAGATAATGTTGCAGCAGGGTTTTGTTGAAGAAGTGGATCGTCTTCGGGACAGGGGAGACCTGGATCTTGAGAAGCCGTCCATGCGCTGTGTAGGATATCGTCAATGCTGGCAATATCTGGATGGTGAATTTGACTATCAGAAAATGGTCGAAAAAGCCATCGCCGCAACTAGGCAATTGGCTAAGCGTCAATTAACATGGTTACGCGGTTGGCCAAATTTGGAATGGCTTGAAAGTGGCGATGAAGGAAATTTAAAGATAATTAAGCCACAGTCACTAGATTATTGAACTGTGCTATATAATACTGAGCTTGGGGTACTGAGTGATACAACTGTACCTCTTGATTTTGAAGACAAATTTAAAAAGGAAAATACGAAATGGCCAAGGGGCAATCTTTACAAGACCCGTTTTTGAACGCACTGCGCCGCGAGCGCGTTCCAGTTTCTATTTATTTGGTTAACGGCATTAAACTGCAGGGCCAGGTAGAATCTTTCGACCAGTTTGTTATTTTGCTGAAAAATACTGTCAGCCAAATGGTCTATAAGCATGCCATTTCTACTGTAGTCCCATCTCGCCCATTTAATGTTGGTAATCACCAGCAAAATCAGGGTGGCTATGTTCAACAACAGGATGATGCCAATAACGGCGGATAATTTTTAGGGGCTTATTCTTTGTTTGATCGTTATGAGGCGGGAGAGACAGCGGTACTTGTCCATATCGATTTTTCTGACGAAAACAGTCGGGAAGATCTTGTCGAACTTCAGTTATTGGTTGAGTCGGCAGGTGCGCGCTCAGTAGGCGTGATAACAGGCAGCCGCAGGGCGCCTGACCGTAAGTTTTTTGTTGGTTCCGGAAAAGCAGAAGAATTGGCTGCCATGGTGGCTGCCACTGATGCCAATGTGGTTATTTTCAACCATGCATTGTCACCAGCTCAGGAACGAAACCTAGAAATGCTGTGTCAATGCCGGGTACTCGATCGTACGACGCTGATTCTGGATATTTTTGCCCAGCGCGCCCGTACCCATGAGGGTAAGTTACAAGTGGAGCTAGCGCAGTTGCGCCACATGTCTACTCGTCTGGTACGGGGCTGGACGCACCTTGAGCGTCAAAAAGGCGGGATAGGTCTGCGCGGACCCGGGGAAACCCAGCTGGAAACCGATAGACGCCTGCTTCGTGGACGCATCAAGGCGATTAACCGCCGTCTGGAAAAGGTCGACAAACAGCGTGAGCAGAGTCGCCGGGCCAGGCAGCGCAGTGATATGCCTACTGTTTCTCTTGTCGGCTACACTAACGCCGGTAAATCCACTCTGTTTAATGCGTTGACCCGTGCCGAAGTGTACGCAGCTGATCAGTTGTTTGCGACATTGGATCCCACGCTGCGTAAACTGTCTCTGGCTGATGGCGCGGTGTTTTTGGCTGATACAGTGGGCTTTATCCGCCATCTGCCACACGATCTGGTCGCAGCCTTTAAAGCGACCTTGCAGGAAACCCGCGAAGCCGATTTGCTGTTGCATGTGGTGGATTGCGCCGATGAGAATATGGCGGATAACTTTGAACAGGTGCAAACCGTGCTTAAAGAGATCGGTGCCCATGAAATCCCGCAATTATTCATCTGTAACAAGATTGATCTGCTCGAAGAGGTTGAGCCGCGTATAGATTACAACGCAGAAGGTGTACCGACTCGTGTATGGGTATCTGCCAGGCAGCCTTTGGGTTTGGAGTTAATTCTTCAGGCAATAGGCGAATTGGTTGGCAAAACCATTCATGAGGTCACCCTCAAAATCCCTGCTGTTTCGGGACATTACCTGGGGCAACTATATCGGCTGGAAGCGATTCAGGGACAGGAGTACGATGATGACGGAAATTGTATACTGAGTGTACGTTTATCCGATGCCGACTGGCGCCGTTTGCTTAAACAAAGTCAAGGTGAATTGGAAACCTTGGTTGTCGATTAAGGAACAAATAAGGTATTTTTGGTAATAATCTCTTTTATTTTATCCTGTTATGGAGTGCTAAATGGCTTGGAATGAGCCCGGAAATAAGGGCAACGACCCTTGGGGAAATAAAGGTAGCAATGACAAAGGGCCACCGGATATGGATGAGGTGATTCGCAATATCACCAAACGCTTCGGTGGAAAAGGTTCTGGGAACCCAGGCTCAGGTATCAGCAGATTCGGTATCATTATCATCCTGATTATTGTTGCTGTTATCTGGTTCCTGTCTGGTCTGTATTCCGTGAAAGAAGCTGAGCGTGGTGTTGCACTGCGTTTTGGGGAGTATGTTGGATTGGTTGAGCCCGGCCTACAGTGGAAGCCGACCTTTATTGAGGATGTGTATCCTGTTGATGTGGAAACCGTCCGATCAATTCCTGCAGCCGGCAGTATGCTGACTACTGACGAAAACGTGGTTCAGGTCGAGATGGATGTGCAGTATCGGGTCACAGATCCATACAAATATCTGTTCAGTGTTGTGGATGCCCACGCCAGTCTGCGTGAAGCGACTGATAGCGCCCTGCGTTATGTTATTGGTCACAACAAGATGGACGATATTTTGACCACAGGTCGTGAAGGCATTCGTAACGATACCAGGAAAGAGCTTGAACGCATTATCAAGCCATACAATCTGGGTCTGACTATCGTTGATGTGAACTTCCTGCCAGCCCGCCCACCGGAAGAGGTGAAGGACGCATTTGACGATGCGATTTCTGCTCAGGAGGATGAGCAGCGTTTCATTCGTGAAGCAGAAGCATACTCCCGTGAGGTAGAACCCAAGGCTCGTGGTGTTGTTGAACGTATGGCCCAGCAGGCTGAGGCCTACAAGCAGCGTGTCAGCCTAGAAGCTCGGGGTAAGGTTGCCAGCTTTGAGAAGCTGTTGCCTGAATATAAGGCTGCGCCAGAGGTGACTCGGCAGCGTCTTTATCTGGATACCATGCAGCATGTGATGTCCGGTAATAACAAGGTGATCATTGATGCCAAAAACAGTGGCAATATGATGTACCTGCCTTTGGATAAAATGATGGAACGCAAGCCTTCTGACAAGGTATCTAAATCGGCATCGGCCAAGGTGGCTGAGCCTTCAGCAGATACCAGTGCGGTTAACAGTGTACAAACCTCTATGCCCAATGGACGTTTGACCCGCGAACAACGAATCCGACAGGGGAGGGAGTAACAGATGGGACGTTTTGGTCTGATTATTGCCGCGGTACTGGTTGTTGTTGGTATCTCCTCAGTATTTGTGGTCCATGAAGGTGAACGGGCTATCGTTTCCCGTTTTGGTAAAGTGATTAAGGCAGATAACAATCAGGATAAAGTGTTTGAGCCTGGTATTCATCTTAAGGTGCCGATTATCGACAAGATCCGCTATCTGGATGCTCGTATTCAGACGCTGGATGGCGCCGCCGACCGCTTTGTTACATCAGAAAAGAAAGACTTGATGGTCGATTCCTATGTGAAGTGGCGCATCAAAGACTTTTCCAAGTATTATCTGTCTACCAATGGTGGTATTAAGGCTAATGCTGAAAGTCTGTTGCAACGCAAAATCAACAACGATTTGCGCACCGAGTTTGGTCGTCGCACCATTAAAGAAATCGTATCCGGCAGTCGCGATGAATTGCAGACTGATGCGCTGAAAAACGCTGCTGAAAGTGCCAAAGATCTGGGTATTGAAGTGGTGGATGTCAGAGTGAAGCAAATCAACCTGCCAGCTAACGTCAGCAACAGTATTTATCAGCGTATGCGTGCAGAGCGTCAGGCGGTAGCGAAGGAACACCGCGCTCAGGGTCGTGAGAAGGCGGAAATTATCCGTGCCACAACCGATGCCAATGTTGAGATCCAGATTGCAGAAGCCCAGCGCAAGGCGCTTAAGGAACGGGGTGAAGGTGATGCTCAGGCGGCCAAGATCTACGCCGATGTGTATTCAAAGGATCCTGAATTTTATGCCTTCCTGCGCAGTCTTGAAGCTTACCGTGAGAGTTTCAACAATAACTCTGACGTGATGGTACTTGAGCCAGACAGTGAGTTCTTCCGTTACATGAAGAGTGAAACTGGTAAGTAATTTGCGCAGAATACACAAGCCCGGCTAAGGCCGGGTTTTTTGTGCCTGTATCCCAAGTTGTAGCAGGCTGTGTTTTTCGTTGGACTGATTGGGTTGGTAAGCGTGATAGCTTGCCCTCGGTGTTGATACTTTAAACAGAAATGGGAAACATAATCACTTGAACTCGGAATAGTTCAGCAATACTAATCTTGATGTTATTTCATTGATTTAATGAGATATTTTGCTAGGCGATCTGATAATTTTGCAACGTGGTAAGCGGAATATTGGTATTGTTATCTTGAGATTTGGTTATTTTTTCGCAAAAGTGACAAGGTTGCGTCGATTGTTATCTGTTTTTGCTATGATCCGCTTCTAAATTTTCGTTATAATGAGCCGCGTCTCAAATTTCTGACGGGAGCGCAGAAAATTTTATGACGACTATATAAGAACGAACATTCCTAAGAACGAACATTCTTACACCCTCTTGGAGATAAGTGGATGAGCAATGCGCCAGTCGATACCGGACGTCGCAGATTCCTGACCGCCGCAACCGCTGTAATTGGTGGTGCTGGTGCCGTCGCTGTAGCGGTTCCCTTCATTAAGTCATGGAATCCGAGTGCCAAGGCAAAAGCTGCGGGCGCTCCGGTAGAAGTCAATATCAGTAAGATTGAACCAGGTCAGTTGATCCGGGTGGAGTGGCGGGGTAAGCCCGTTTGGGTGGTTCGCCGTACCCAGGAAGTACTGTCTGTGCTGCCAACTCTGGACGATCTGCTTCGTGATCCCAATTCCGATGAACCTCAGCAACCTGAGTATGCCAAGAACCCGACCCGGGCCATTAAGCCTGAGTATTTTATTGCGGTTGGCCTGTGTACTCACCTTGGATGTTCGCCTACCTATTTGCCGGACTCTTTCGGTGAGCAGGTCGAGGGTGTTGCCTCGGGTTTCTTCTGCCCCTGTCATGGCTCCAAGTTTGACATGGCTGGACGTGTGTTCCAGGGCGTTCCTGCGCCGCTGAACCTGGTTATCCCGCCACATCAGTATCAGGATGACAGCACCGTGATTATCGGTGTCAGCGAAGGAGCTGCGTAATGGCTAATAAGATTATTGACTGGATTGATGCACGTATACCGATGACGGCAACCTATAATCGCCACATTGGCCAGTATGCTACTCCGAAAAACTTTAACTTCTGGTATTTCTTCGGCTCGCTGGCGTTGCTGGTACTGGTTAACCAATTGCTTACCGGTATTTGGCTGACTATGAATTATGTACCAACCTCTGAAGGCGCTTTTGCCTCTATCGAATACATCATGCGTGATGTGGAGTACGGTTGGCTGCTGCGTTATATGCACTCCACCGGTGCATCAGCATTTTTTGTGGTGATTTACCTGCATATGTTTCGCGGTCTGATTTATGGCTCTTATCAAAAGCCCCGTGAACTGTTGTGGCTTTTCGGTATGCTGATTTTCCTGGTATTGATGGCCGAAGCCTTTATGGGTTATCTGCTGCCATGGGGACAGATGTCCTACTGGGGTGCCCAGGTAATTATCTCATTGTTTGGTGCCATTCCGGTTATTGGCGATGATCTGACTCTGTGGATCCGCGGGGACTATGTGGTATCCGGCGCGACCCTGAACCGATTCTTTGCGTTGCACGTCATCGCGCTGCCGCTGGTACTTGTTGTTCTGGTGTTCCTGCACCTGATTGCTTTGCACGAAGTGGGGTCAAACAACCCTGATGGCATCGAAATCAAGCAGAACAAAGATGAGAACGGTTGGCCGGTTGACGGTATTCCTTTCCATCCATACTACACAGTGAAAGACATTGTGGGGGTGGCGGGCTTCCTGATCCTGTTCTGCTATGTATTATTCTTTATGCCTGAGGGCGGTGGTTACTTCCTTGAGAAGCCAAACTTTGAAGCGGCTAACCCGATGAAAACCCCAGAGCACATTGCGCCAGTTTGGTACTTCACACCTTTCTACGCCATTCTGCGTGCGGTGCCCGATAAACTCGGCGGCGTGATCATGATGGGGCTGTCGATTCTGGTACTGTTTGTTCTGCCATGGCTGGATCGCTGTAAAGTGAAATCTATTCGTTACCGCAGCCTGATCCATAAGCTGAATATCGCCCAGTTTTCTGTGTCCTTTATTGCTCTTGGTTATCTGGGTGCGGTTCCGGCGTCACCCGCCTTGACCTTAGCAGCGCGTATTTTCACCATCACTTACTTTGGTTTCTTTATTGCACTGTGGATTTACAGCAAGAACGAGAAGACTAAGCCTGTGCCAGAGAGGGTGACATTCAAATGAAAAAAATACTGATTACATTGTTTGCTTTGTTGCCTTCACTGGTGCTTGCTGCTGGGGCGAAGGTTCATCTGGAAAACGCGAATCTGGATCTGAATGATAAGGCGTCTTTACAGCGTGGTCTGGGGTATTTCCAACAGTACTGCGCAGCCTGTCACAGTACTCAATACCAACGTTACGGACGAGTTGCTGAAGATTTGGGGATTTCGGTTGACGAGATGCGTGCCAATTACATACCTACCGACGCCAAAATCGGTGAGTTGATGGAAAACGCAATCCCTAAGAAGGATGCTGCTAATTGGTTTGGTGCTGCGCCTCCGGATCTGACTTTGGTTTCACGGGTTCGTGGAGAAGATTGGGTGTATACCTACCTGAAGAGTTTTTATCAGGATCCTTCACGCCCCTTCGGTGTAAACAATAAAGTTTTCCCTTCAGTGGGTATGCCTCATGTACTGGAAGAGTTGCAGGGACTGCCTGTGTTGCAGGAAGATGGTACATTTGTGGCAACCGGCGGCAAGTTAACGCCTGAAGAGTATGATCAGGTTGCCCGCGACATTACCGGTTTCCTGGCCTACTCTGCTGAACCTGTGCGCATGGAGCGTGAACGAATTGGATACTGGGTACTGGGCTTTCTGTTCATCTTCTTCATCGTGGCGTTGCTACTGAAGAAAGAGTATTGGAAAGATGTACACTAGGCCTGTTTAACGGGTAGAATACACTATCCGCGTAGTCTAAACGGGGGGCTTGGCCCCTCGTTTTGTTGTTTTTGTTTCTGGAGGGTATCAATGGCTCTTGCTGCCAATAAACGCTCTGTCATGACCCTGTTCTCCGGGGCCGATGACCTGTATAGCCATCAAGTTCGTATTGTGTTGGCAGAAAAAGGTGTCACTGTTGATGTGTTACAGGTAAACCCCAGTGATATGCCAGAGGACTTGTTGGAGGTAAATCCATACAACACAGTACCTACTCTGGTTGATCGCGAATTGGTGTTGTATGAGTCGCGCATTATTATGGAATATCTGGATGAGCGCTTTCCGCACCCACCCCTGATGCCTGTTTACCCTGTATCCCGTGGTCAAACCCGTCTGATGATGCACAGAATCGAAAGCGACTGGTACTCGCTGGTTGATCGCATCAAGAAAGGCGGCCGTGCCGATGCTGCCCGTAAAGAGTTGCAGGAAAGTCTGCTTGCCGTTGCGCCTGTATTTGCTGAAATGCCTTATTTTATGAGCGAAGAGTTCGGCTTGGCCGATTGCTATTTGGGCCCACTGCTGTGGCGTTTACCGGCTCTGGGAATTGAAATAGACAGCCGCATAGCGAAAGATATTAATGCTTATATGACCCGCATTTTCGAGCGTGATTCATTCAAGGCTTCATTGACTGAAGCTGAGCGTGAACTTCGCATGGGGCTATAAATGGCGAACATGACTCCACAACGTCCTTATCTGCTCAGGGCCTATTACGAGTGGTTGCTGGATAATGATTTGACCCCACACTTGGTGGTAGATGCACATGTTGATGGCACTTTGGTGCCCCAGCAATATGTCAAAGACGGTCAAATCGTGCTTAATCTGACGCCATCGGCAATCGGTAGCCTGCAGATGGGGAACGATTTTGTCGAGTTTGATGCGAGATTCGGTGGTGTACCTCAGCAAATCCTGCTGCCTTTGGCGTCCATTATCGCCATCTATGCCCGTGAAAATGGCGCTGGTGTGGTCTTTGAAATGGAAGAGGCTTATATGACCGATCAGACGATTGAATCTGAGCCGGAAGTCATGCCTGAGGTTGAAGAGCCTCCTGTGCAGGAGACTGCCCCAAAAAAACCTCATTTGACTGTGGTCAAATAAAACTGAAGAAACAAAAAACCAGCTGTTCAGCTGGTTTTTTGTACAGTGCGGTCTGGGTAGCGATGATCTTGTCGCGACCGGTCGCTTTTGCCAGATACCGCGCATTGTCGGCTGCCAGCATAATATCCTCCTCTGGGCCGTCATTTGATGCAGTATAGGGAAATGGATCGGGTTAAGGGGTGTGTTAAGGAAGGTGCGAACAAGTCCTCGCACCGCTCTGGCTTACGGACAAATTCGAGGTCAAGGTATTCAGGTGCAGGCAGGCTGGTTGCCTTTCAAAGCGGAACACCACAGCAATCGTGTTTGCCCGAAAGCCCTGAAGGGCGAGGCTGACAGCCCTATCTGCTTTGTTGCAGCTCTTGTTAAGGACTCAGGCCATTAACGACCAACTGCGTCGCGCATCTCAGGCTGTCATCACTCGCAGAGCACGCACGGGACTTATTCGCACCTTCCTTAGCATTCGTCGCCACTTTGAGTCGAACATTTGATCTTGCGGAAAACCTCTATGCTGCTGATGATAGATAACTATGATTCTTTCACCTTCAATCTGGTGCAGTATTTTCAACAGTTGGGGCAGGAGGTTCTGGTCAGACGCAATGCTGACATCAGTATTGCGGATATAAGACGCGTGAATCCTTCCCATCTGGTGATCTCTCCCGGTCCCTGTAGTCCGGATCAGGCGGGCGTATCACTTGAAGCTATCAGTACTTTTTCAGGTAAAATTCCGTTGCTCGGGGTATGTCTGGGGCATCAGGCCATTGGGCAGGTGTTCGGTGCGCAGGTCATCCGGGCAAAGCGGGTTATGCACGGTAAAACCAGTGCCATCAACCACAATAGTCAGGGTGTATTTTGTGGGCTTGCCAATCCATTAACTGTTACCCGTTACCATTCATTGCTGTTGGATCGCGTGCCTGAGGGGTTCAGCCTGGATGCCTGGTATGATGATCCAATCCATGGTAGGGAAATAATGGGGATACGTCACTTGCATATGCCGGTTTATGGGGTGCAATTTCATCCCGAATCTATTTTGACTGAGCAGGGGCATGATTTGTTGAAGAATTTCCTGGATACCGGCGGCACGCAATAAAAGCAAAGGGCATCAAATGATGCCCTCAGAGTGACGGTGAACCCCGCTGTTTCCAAGTGGGGTTGTTTTTCTTTTGCATCGGATCGGCAACCACTAACTTTGCAGGATCTTCAGGGGCAGCCCAAGCATCTCATCCCCCATGCCGGCGAAGTACCAGATTATTCCAATCAAGGCGGTAACGGTTAACAGATACCAGACGGTACTGAAAATCTGGCCATATCTGTCCAGAGGCAGAAGATGAGAGTGGTGCCGGCTGCGCCATTCGAAAATGATTTCCAGGCTGCCAATAAGCAGTAAAAACCCAAGCAGTGCCAGGCCAAAGCTGTAGCTGACATAAACACCGATAGCGGCGCCACCAATACAGGCTAGCAGTCCGGCGATACTGTTCATGGAGAAGCTGATGCTCTTGAGAATATGGCCACCATCTAGCGGCAATATCGGCAGCAGGTTGAACAGGTTAAGCAGGGCGTTGAAGGTGGCCAGACCGGCAAACAGCATCTCGCCGGTGAGCCAATACAGCAACAGGCACGTAAGTGACATGAAGAGGCCAAAGGTCGGCCCCATAATGGAGATCACCACATCCTGCCAGCGGGTGTTAATCTTCTCATCGGACAGTGCCAATCCTCCGATGAAGGGAATGAGGTAAATGCCTTTGGTCTTCATGCCAAAATATTGCATAGCCCGAATATGGCCGTACTCATGGAACATCAGGCAGGCTATCAGCGCCAGGGCAAATTGAAATGAGAACAGCCAAGAGTAGGCGGTGACACTGGCGCCGACCAACACGACTTTAATGACCTTGGTGCTCTTGAGCAATTTGAACCCCAGGGATACCAGCCCCACTAGACTGAACCTTTGCGGGGTCGGTGGTGCGTTCTGAGGCGTCTGTCGCTCAATATCTTTAGTTGTGCGCTGGCCGCTGCTCTGGATTTCGCCATTGACTTGTATCTGGTAGTCAAGCACAAAGGGTTGCCACTGCAACTGGATATCCAGAGTGACCAGAATTTCTTGGGCTTCACCGTTGACATCCTGGCCTGTCAGGGTAAAGCTGTGCTGGCTTTGGCCATCGCTGTCAACCGTTGCATTTTGCTGAGACACCAGCCTGTTGTTCCAAAAGAGTTGTTGCCAGCCCGTCATTGAACCCTCAAGCCTTAGAGGGCGTCCCAGACAGTCAATATTCAGCAGTTCCAAATGTGTTTATCCCTAATATCTTAGTGTTACCGGTTGGGATGATAGCATGCGCATTGCAATCCAGAAGCCTACATGCACAATTGGAGAGCAGCGCGGGGCAACGCAGTTGGGTTTGCTCTGTAGCCGTCACACTCAACACGGGTTTGGGTGCTGATCCCAGACATGACTTTAATTGCGTCGGCGCGGATGCTGCCACTATTTATATTGGCGATAAACCTTGAACTTATTGTTTTCTGCCACGCAATCCACCTTGCCGAAGTAGCTGGCGATGGTGTCTGAATAGGGCAGGTGACGGTTGGCCACGATTTGCCAGCAGCCCTTGGGTTTTAGGACGTGGTGACTGTCACGCACGAAATTCAACGCTATGTCTGTGGTGGTAGTTAATCCGTCATGAAACGGGGGATTGGAAATAATGGCATCAAACGCGCCTTCGGTCTGGGCCATACCGTCAGAGGGATAGACGCTGGCCCACAGGTTGTTGGCTGTCAGCGTCAATTGGCAGGAAGCCAGCGCCATGGCATTAATATCAACACATTCAAGCTGTAGCTGCGGATTGGCCTTGAGCAGGCAGGCTGCTATCACGCCGGCTCCACAGCCGAAGTCCAGGATCCGTCCCTGCAGTGAGGGCAGGTGCTGCAGTAATAGTTCAGTGCCCATATCCAGCTTTTTCTCACTGAATACACCCACCAGATTACAGATACTGATATCTCCCTGAGGAGTGTTCAGCGTGTAGCGGCTGACCCAATCCTGCAGTTCCATTGATGGTGCTGTGTCGATAAGTTCTGCAGCAAACAGCAGGCAGTGGCGCGCATTGTCCAGCTTGGTGCAACTGCCAAAATACTCAGGCAGCATTTTCGGCAGGGACTTAATGCCACCCTTATTGTCGCCGGTTACCAGTAACTGTCCGCCCGGGTTGAGGCAATTAGCCGCGAGGTTGAACAGATACGGAGCCAGGGACTTGGCCTTGGGAAAGTGCACTATGACGGTATCAAAGGTATCGGCCTCAAGCAGACAATGGCCAAACAGTGAGTTCAGCGAGCCGCCCTGATGAGGTGACAGCGTCAGATAATGATGAAAATCCAGAGCCAGTGCGGTGACTGTACTGGCATTGCGCAACAGTTCTTTTGCCAGCAAATCGTCTTCATGGTTGAGCAAAAGTACCTTTTGTTTATCTACCAAGTGATTGTTTCGAATAATAAGTTGTGAAGAGTTGCTGAGCACTGGCGAGCCTGGAGAGTCAATAAACGAAGCGCCATTATAGCCCAACGACCGAATGGGTTTAATGATCATTGCGCGGCAAATCCAGGTTTTTCGCCTAAGCTTAGTTAAGGATGGCCCTGACAGCCTACGGATGGTTTCAGTGCCGACCTTAAGCTGTTGGGGCCTTGCGCAAGGCCTAGCATTCACTGTAAAGGATTACGGAGCATTGGCATGCGCGGCAAGGCGATAGGGATATGCTTGTTGTTCAGTTTGATATGGCAGCCATGCTTGGCTACCCAGACCATCACTCATGATTCCGTGGCAGCATACCAACCTTCCCAGGCAGATCTGCGTTTGATTTTCTCTCGCCAGAAATTGTTCTGGCCCAATGGTGAACCCATTACCGTTTTTATATTGCAGCCGGATTCCAGCGAACACCGACAGTTTTGTATCGAAGTGTTGGAGTTAACGCCTTATGTCTTACAACGTCGGTGGGACCGACTGGTGTACTCGGGCACAGGTGATCGTCCCAAGATTGTCTCCAATGAACAGCTGATGAAAACCCTGGTATCGGTGACTAGCGGGGCTATTGGGTATCTGGTGTCTGATAGTGTGTCACAGGGAGGTGACCATGAAGGCAAGTAATATATTGTGCTTATTAGGGCTGGTTGCCGGGGCCGCGATGGCTCAGGACTGGCAATTTAATGGATATGCCAGTCAGGCTTACGCCAATGTCAAAGGCAGTGATTTTATTGTCGGCCCTGATAGTTACAGCCTGGAATTGACCGAAGTGATGGCCACCACATCCTGGCGGCCATGGTCCAGAGGCCGTGTGGCTGGCGCCGTCACCTACAGACGCTGGGGTAATCTGGCTGATGCGGAGGTGAGAATCGACTATCTGTTTGCGGAAACTCACTGGCAACTCCAAGGCGGTCATATTGGACTGCGTGCCGGGCGAATGAAAAATGAGGTTGGCTTCTATTCCAGCACCCGGGACATGAGTTTTACTCGTCCGGGTATTATGTTGCCCCAGTCTATTTATTCCGATTATTTCCGGGATGCCCAGTTACATGTGGACGGAGGTGACTTATTTGGACGTCTGAGTCTGGGTGAGGGGATTTTTGATTGGCACCTGATGGCCGGTGCCAGTGCCAACAGCGGTGATTTGACCCGGAATATCTTCGGTGAGGGAGATGTCGGTGAACTGGATGCCCACAGGTTTTTCAGTCTGGATATGGAGTATCAGGGGGACCACTGGCGTCTTGGGGCCACTTACTATACAGCTGGCGTTGATTACCGTGCGGGTGGTGAATTTATCGATGGCGAGCTGGAGCTGCATGCCTGGGTGTTGTCCGCTAAATACAGTTGGCCTTGGTTTGAACTGACCGGGGAGGTGCTGTTGGGAGATCGTCACACCGAGGGAATTTATTTTCCGGTGCAGGCAGGCGAACGACGGGATGACAGTCTTGGCTATTACCTCGAAGGTCGAGTGTTGTTGCCTAAAAATGTTGAGATTTTTCTGCGATACGACGATTACGCCGACAATCTGAAAGATGCCAATGGTCAGGCTTATGCCGCACGGACTGGTAATACTGCTTATTTTGCGTACAGTAATGACTGGACCTTGGGTGGCCGCTGGCTACTTAACAAAGACTGGCTGGTGGCCGCCGAGTATCACTGGATAGAGGGTGCAGCTTGGGTCGCACCATTGCTATCCCGGGATCCTTCTAGGCAGGGAAAGGACTGGAGCATGCTGATGTTGCAGCTGTCATATCGGATCCAATGGTGACCCTATGAGAGAAAGGGGGCATACATACTGGTTTTTGAGCCTGAAATGGAAATTGCTGTTCAGTGTCCTATTGATGATGCTGATTGTTGGTGTTGTGTTGGGTTCATTTGCCGATCGACAGTTGACCAGCCAGCAGCAACAACAGTTGCAATCCCAGCGCCAGACTCTGGTCAATAACCTACAAAGTTCTATTCGCCGCTCGGTCGATCGCGCCATGCGGGTTTCCCAGCAGATCACCTTACTGGCCTCTGAAACACTTCCCGGAGAAAGTACGTTTGCCCGTCTGCAGTCTTTGCTTGCAGTGCGCTGGCCTGATGTGCAGATGCATTGGGATTTAACCGGGCTTGGTCTGTATGACGATGAGGGCAGACGTGTACAGTCGCTGGGGGATTCGCCGTTGCCAGAGCTGGCGCCTTTCTCTTCACAGACGGTGCTGGCTGCACCTGATTGGCTGGTAGTGTGTAAAGAGACCTGTCGATTACAGGTGTTGGTCCCTGTGGTTGCCGAGGGAACGATCTATTTGATGTTGGTGGAAACCGGGCTGACTGACATTCTTGTTGGGTTGCAGGGCAGTGAAAGTCTAAAGTTTGCTGTGCTTGGCAGTTATCAACCCGGTATACCGGGGATTGGTTTGTGGGGCCGTGAACTGTTCAGTATCAGTGACAGCAAGGCGACCTTGCCGGTACTGCAGCGTGTGGCTAGCCGCTGGGAGTGGAGCGCACTGTTTGACGGAGAGAAGATTTTCAATATTGAGCATCAATCGCTGGCGATTTGGGCGTTTCCGCTGGATGCAACTGAGGAGGGCCCGGTGCTGGTGGTCATGAGCGATCTGTCTCAGTGGCACCAGGCCATGTCCAGATTTCAGCGTAATATGATGGGGATTATGCTCAGTGCTCTGATACTGGTCAGTTTGTGGCTGATGGTGCTGGCTTGGTCTCCCATCAAGCGGTTGCAGCGCCATGCCAGGACTTTGCCTTTGCTGGCCAAGTCTGATTTCAACGGCGTGCGCCGCAGTATTCCGGCTGTATCCTCCGGTGTGCAGGATGAAGTGGATGATGTTGAACAAGCCACACTTGAACTGACGGATAAGCTGGAACATTTACAGCAACTCGTTGTTTCCCACACCCAGGAATTGGAAAAAATGGCGATGCTTGATATGTTGACTGGCTTGCCTAATCGGCCCATGTTGCTGCACGAGCTGAATAAATCCATCGCCTGTGTCGGGCGCCTGCATGAACAAATCGCTCTGCTGTTTCTGGATCTTGACGAGTTTAAACGGATTAACGATACCTTGGGCCATAATGAGGGTGATCAGCTGTTGAAGATTGTCGCCGGGCGTCTCAGTGACAGTATTCGAGCCATGGATACGGTGTTTCGTCATGGTGGCGATGAATTCATTGTTGTTATCAGGGGGATGGAGTATGAGCAGGAGATCCGCAAAGTCATTCATAAAATCTTTTCGGCACTACAGCAACCTGTGATGCTCAAGAGTCATAAACTTATCATCACCACCAGTATCGGTATCGCATTCTGTAAAGATGCGTCCATGTTGCCTGAAGACTTAATCAAACATGCCGAGCTTGCCATGTATCAGGCCAAGTCTGCCGGGCGCAGTAATTACCGGGTATTCAGCTATGACATGCTGCACCATGCTAATAACCGCATGATGGTGGAGCAGGGGATTGGTACCGCTATTGCTGACAATCAACTGTCTCTGTATCTGCAACCCATAGTGTCGCTGGACGACGGTACCCTCAAAGGCTTTGAAGCGTTAATCCGCTGGTTTCATCCTGAGCGGGGACTGATCATGCCCGGGGACTTTATTCCGGATATTGAACACTCTGATGCGATTATTGAAGTGGGTAATTTTGTGCTCAGGGAGGGGATTGGCTTGTTGGATCGACTGCAGCGCAATTATGGTGAAAAGCTGTATCTGGCGCTTAACCTGTCAGCCCGCCATTATCTGACTGACGGCCTGAAGGAGACGGTAACTGAGCTGTTGGCCATCTATCCGGTAAAGCCTGAAACCCTGTTGCTGGAGGTGACAGAGGAGAGTGTTATTGAGCAGGTCGATTTGGCAATGAAGGTGATGCGGGATCTCAAAGAGCTCGGCATTCGGATTGCCATCGATGATTTTGGCACGGGTTACTCCTCGCTCAGTTATCTCAAACAGTTGCCTTTTGATGTGCTGAAAATCGACCGGAGTTTTACCCAAGGGGTGCTGGACAATGGCGTCGATACGCACATTGTCACGACAGTTATTGAACTGGCCCATAATCTGGGGCGAGTCGTGGTTGCCGAAGGGATAGAAACCGAGGCCCAGGAGGGGTTCATGCTTGCTGCAGGCTGTGAGTTGGGTCAGGGCTACTTGTATTCCCGTCCCATAGGAGAGGAGCAATTGCAGCGAATTCTAACAACCGGCTGTCAGCATCATATCTGGCCGAAAGCGGAAAACTATCAGCAGATAGAAAAGCTGGGGTAATACGCGCCATTACCGATTGAGCAGCACTGGGCATGCCGTAAATATTGAGTCTCCCAGTGTTAATGGGATTTTACCTACTCAGAAAAATGAGTGAATAAAGTCGGTATGAGCCGGTATTGGGAATAAAAAACAGCGCCTGAAGGCGCTGTTTTTTTGTGGCACTTGATTGTCAGCGACACTATTGCTGTTTGGCCGGCGTTGGGGCCGGCAACAAACTGGCCAGTTTGTTGGCTATGTCAGTGTTGTCCTGATGACCACTGAAAAGGCCTGAGCCAGCACCTACAGCAAATACCTGTACGTCTACGCCGGTATGGCCAGCTGTTGTCCAGCCGGTGTTGGAGTGACTGTTTACCACAGCTCGCAATACATTGGTCATGGCGTCCTGCCCCAGCATCCTGGCTTGCTCCAGTTGCTGCCATTCGTGCTTGGTAGGGGTAAAGCCCAGGCCAGCGTTTACCTGATCACGCCATTGGTCGGCGGCGATGGCCTGTTTGGCGATTTTCTCTGCAGTAGCCGTCATGCTGCGCACCGGCGCAGGATCCCAGCGGTATTCATTGTTGGCACCTATGGTCAGTCCGCCGGTGGAATGATCGGCTGTGGCTACCATCAGGGTGTCCGGATGCTGGCGGACGAATTGTTCAGCGACTTCCACGGCATTGGCAAAGCCGTGCATTTCGCCCATCGCAGCGCCGATATCATTGGCATGACCGGCCCAGTCGATCATACTGCCTTCAACCAGCAGCACAAATCCCTTGTCATTTTGGGACAGCAACTCCAGCGACTTTCGGGTCAGGGTGGCGAGTCTGTCAGCCTCTGGCTCATCCTGCACCCAGGGCAGGTGAATATCAGCAAATAACCCCAGAACATCCGGGCTGCTTACTTGCTCCAGAGCATCCATTTGTGTCAGTACCTGATAGCCCTTGGCACGGAATTTATCCCTGAGTGACTCAGGGAAATATCGCTGCCCACCCCCGAGAATGACTTCAGCGTCCGTAGCCAGGTAGCTTTGGGCCAGCTCATCATAGTTTTGACGGCTTTCATTGTGACTCAAGAATGCCGCTGGGGTTGCATGGTTCACCTGTGAGGTCACAGCAACGCCCGTGGATAAACCTGCCTGTTTCGCCCGCTCCAGCAGAGTTGGCACAGATTGTTTCTGGCTGTCTACAGCGATGGCGCCATTGTAGGTTTTGATGCCACAGGACAATGCGGTAGCTGCCGCTGCAGAATCTGTAACATAGCCACTTTCCCGGGCCGGGAAAGTACTGGCACTGCCGATCAGCAGACGGTTAAATACGGTTTCCTCCACCTCTTCGGTGGCCGGGTCATCCATATACAGACGATAGGCGCTGGTATAGGCAGGTCCCATGCCATCTCCCACCATAATGATGAGGTTTTTTGGTGTGCTGGGCACCTGCGGCAGACCTTCTGCCTGCAGTTGTGTGGTACTCAGAAGCAGTGCCAGCAATCCGGCAAGCTGTCCTGCCCGAGGGGAGAAATACATAATAACTTTCCCTGTATGAGGTTGAGTTAAGAACGAATTCGTTGCTCGATGGCATCCATCAGCATACCGGTAATATCAACATTAAATGCCGCTTCAATTTCCCGAATGCAGGTTGGGCTGGTGACGTTGATTTCGGTCAGTTTATCACCAATGATATCCAGGCCCACGAAAATTAGCCCGCGTTTTTTCAGCTCAGGGCTGATGGCGTTGGCAATGGCCCAGTCTGACTCACTTAAAGGGCGCGGCTCGCCACTGCCGCCGGCAGCCAGATTGCCACGGGTCTCCCCTTTCTGTGGAATTCGCGCCAAACAGTATGGTACAGGTTGACCATCCACCACCAGAATGCGTTTGTCGCCCTGGCTGATTTCGGGAATGAATTTTTGCACCATGGTGTACTGACTACCGTGTTGGGTGAGGGTTTCGATAATGACTCCAAGGTTAGGGTCCTGCTCTTTCACCCTGAATATGGAACTGCCGCCCATGCCGTCCAGCGGCTTGATAATGATGTCTTTTTCTGCGGCATGGAAAGCACGGATACGTTTGGCATCGCGGGTGACCAGAGTTTTGGGTGTAAACTGCGCAAACCAGGCGGTGAACAGTTTTTCGTTGGCATCCCGCAGACTCTGGGGCTTATTGACGATCAAAGTGCCTTTTTCTTCCGCCTGCTCCAGCATGTAGGTAGCGTAGATATATTCGGTGTCGAACGGCGGATCCTTGCGCATCAGGACTACATCCAGATCGGCCAATGGGCGCTCCTGGAGATCTCCCAGGCTGTACCAGTTGCTGGCATCTTGCTGTACAGTCAGTGGGGACATGGAAGCGATTGCTTCGCCGTCAACCAGCGCCAGATCTTTCATTTCCATATAATACAGTTGGTAGCCACGGGACTGGGCAGCCAGCAACATGGCAAAGCTGGAGTCCTTCTTGATATTGATGGAACTGATGGGGTCCATCACTATGCCGAGTTTGATCATTGATGAAATTCCTTAATATCTGGCCGGCATGCCGGCAAAGTGGGTGGGTTAACCCAAATCCCCTAAATGCAGTTGCAGTGCGCTGATGGCAGTCAGGGATGCGGTTTCGGTACGCAGTACCCGGGGGCCAAGCACCACATCGGTAAAATGATAGGTTTCTGTCATGCCGATTTCCTCTACCGACAGGCCGCCTTCAGGGCCAATCAGCAGGCGAATGTGGTGATTGTCTGTGGGCAGACCGCCAATGCCGAAAGCCGCTCTGGGATGCAGATTCAGTTTCAGCGCATCGGTTTGCTCGGCGCACCAGTCCCTGAGCTCCATCGCTGGGCGAATAACCGGTACGACACTGCGACCACTCTGCTCACAGGCGCTGGTGGCAATTTTCTGCCATTGCTGGAGTTTCTTGTCCAGACGCTCGCCGCTGAGTTTCACCCCACAGCGTACTGAAAATAGCGGCGTGATGGTGTTGACGCCAAGTTCCACTGATTTTTGAATGGTGAAATCCATGCGGTCTCCACGGCTGATCACCTGTCCAAGATGCAAATTCAGTGGTGACTCACTGGCATTGGTTTCGCAGGAAAGGATCTTCACTTCCACCGATTTCTTACCGGCGGTAATAATTTCCGCTAGGTAATTGTTGCCATCGCCGTTGAACAGGCAGATCTGCTCAGCGGCGCCCATTCTCAACACCCGGCCAACATGGGCGGCTCCATCTTCATCCAGCGATATCTGCGCCTGTGTTGACAGGGCGATGGGCTGATAAATACGTGGAACTCTCATGAAACTGACTACCTCATTCAGCCAGGCGAGTCCCGTCAACGCGGGCATCACACTGGGATTTAACAAATGGATTGTGATTGCCCTGAACCCGGGCGATATCAGCATCCCGCTGACATTCTACGGGATCTACCGGATAAGTTTTATCCCAGGCGCTGAATAATTTTTGCTGACTGGCGGCAATTTTAAGGCCGTAAGTCTGTTGCATATAAAAATAGATGCGGGCAATCGCCCCCCGGACGCGTGTCGGTGGCTCGGCTTTACGGCCCTTGAAGTCTACAGTCATCTGACACTGGCCGTATTGTCCTGCCATGGCATTCCACTGACTGAATCGATAGTTGCTGCGATCGCCGTTCACTTCGCCAATGGCCGGAACCAGATTGTGTAAATCCGCCTCCATACGCCTGAACTGGGCATCCTGCTTGCCACAGTTGGCTCGTCCACCTTCCTGCCAGCATTGGCGTTGATGACCAAACTCCCAGGCGGGCACTATATGTTCCCACTCGATACGGTTGGCCCGGTTTGTCTGCTTGCGGAACTGATAGCCACAACTGCTGAGTTCCGGTTGCCACTTCTTGCTGCCGGTGTTGATTGGGCAGCCGCAATAGAAGGTTTTGATACCCGCCTTGTTACCGTATATCCCTACGGCCATCTTCTTGGCCTGAGTGAAGTTCTTTGGGGGGTTTGGAGATGCCTGTATAGCAAAACAATACAGTAGACTGAACAGCAGCAATGCTGGTCTAAAACTATTTGATTTCAATATGATTTCCTGAATGACAGGCTGACTCTCTGGTGGTGTCTGGCTGCAGTTTAAGGATTGTCCGGGAAGGTGGCAAGACTCAGTCTGATCGGCGGGTCAGCACCTGACGACATTGGCGACAGAGGTAGCGACTTTCTCCACGCTGTACCTTGTTGTGGCGTCGCAGTGTCAATTCGACCGGGCCGCACTGACACTGGTATGTAAAGGTCTTTCCTGTCACTGAACTGATATCAAAATTGTGGCTGGCACGGGGGAAAAGATTAAATACATTGCGCATGATGGCCTGCCATTGCAGACCGTGGGGTTTGATCTGTTTGCCTGCGCCATAGAGTTGAAAACACAGCAAATGGGCAATCTCGTGGGGTACGACTTCGCGGATAAACACTTCAGGATTTTCGGCCAGCAATACCGGGTTGAAACGCAGCCGATTTTGCTGCAGGTGGGCGGTGCCTGCGCTTTTTCCTCTGAGTTTGAAGCTGACCTCAGGCCGGGGAAATCGGCGTTTGAGCAAGCGTTCGGCATTCAGATAACAGGCTTCACAGTGCTCAATGACCTGGCGCTGTCGAGGATCTACAATTGTGGTTGTGCTGGGGGATAATGGCGAAAAAGTAGCTTTCAGGTGTGGTGACATGGCGCGGATGGCAGAGATACGGGTATGACTATGATACCCGTATTTCATCTGCGATGCTCAAAAACGCTGAACTTACAGAGCGCCGGCCGCGGCCTGCAGCAGTTGCAGTGTCTGGGCCACAATCTGCTGTTCTGTTTGCGGCTCATGACCTTTGATGCTGGGGGTGTGAATATGGCCCGTGGGGATAGGGCTGTTCATCAACACCTGCAGTCGCAACGCGCGGTATGAGATTTCGTTGGACAGATAGCCGCCGCCACCGCCTTCCACCGATGTGGCCTGGGTCAGTTCTCCGATTGATTGGGCATCGAACTGACCTTTCTCAGCGGTTGTCACAGTATGATTGTCGTTGACACTCCAACGCCCCTGAACCTGAGTCATGGCCTGGGCTGGCAGTGAAAACTCAATAAATTCTGGTCCATTAAGAACCTTGCCCTGAAACATGGGAGGCTTGGGATGGGCTTTGTCCGCCCCTGTCAACAGGTTGCGGTTGTCCGGCGCAGCAGCGCTGCGATTGCGGGCGACAAAGCGTTCCAAATCGAATTGATCCCGCCCCATGCTGACGGTAACCACCAAGTCAACCTGTTTGTCGCGATACACTGGGGTCAACAGCGACTCAATCAGTCCTTCGTCAAAATCAGTGAAACGCACCGGGATCATGACACTTTCTATTTGTGCCGTCTTGCCGCCAACGGAAAATTTTTTGCCATCCAGACTCATTGCCACCAAGCCAGAGGGGTTACTCTGAGAAATATCCCGGTCGAGGAAAAAGGGGTCAAATCCGGTCACCAGGATGCGTAGCTGGGCATCGTCATCGAAGTGAATATCACTCATGCCCCGAGAGTTTTTATCCACAGCATTGAGCAGCACCTGACGTTGCCAATCGGCCAGTTTGATACGGGCCGGTGTATCGTTCAGGGTTTGACGCAGCTGCAGACGCCCCCAGTACAGGGCTCTGTCATCAGGGTTACCCGACTGCACATCGGCAACGGCCTGTTGCCACAGACGAGTTCCTAAAAGTGCAACATCCCGGGTCAAAATCAGCTCATTGCTCGTCTGGCTAAGGGTTGGGAGAAGTCTGTCAGTGATACCCTGATAGCGTTCAACGACCTGAGGCAGTGCCTGTCGAGCGGCAGGCAGCCTGGACTCTTCAACCTGATTGGCCAGTACCGGTTGAAGACAAATTAACGTAGACAGTGTCAGGGGCAGCGTTTTCCATAACCTGGTGAGCATAGAAATCCCTCGTTTGATTCAACGCAAACTTTAACGAAATCGTCAGTCAAATGAGCAATATGTACCAGATTAGTGGGATAACAAACAGTTTTGTGTTCACGTCGTAGCTTAACATTATTAAAACTAACCTATTGGCTATATGGCTATGGCTGGTGTTTGCTTTGCTGAGGGCCCATTCGGGATGTCCTTTCTATTTGGTGAAGGTACTATCAAAAAAGCAGAGAAAATTTTTTACAATGAATGTACTAGGGAGCGTTCTCAATTACGCTAACCAGATCAAAGAAGCACTCAATTTGAGCATTCCCAGATAGTTTCGTTTCAGGCGTTCATATCGA
>JAJNAU010000024.1:20782-29033 GCA_021462625.1 Shewanella sp. | reverse complement strand
ATAGTTTATTTTGGAGAATTAATCTGATCACACCAAGAGCCTTTTTTCTATCTATTTCACACCACTACGCTAAAGATCCTGTCTATGAGGTGCTAATAAGTCCCGTGGGTGCTCTACGAGTGATGACAGCCCCGAGATGCGCGACGCTGCTCGACGTTAATGGCCTGAGTCCTTAGCGAGAGCTGCAACAAAGCAGATAGGGCTGTCAGCCCCGCCCTTCGCGGCTTTCGGGGAAACACGATGGCTGTGGTCTCCGCTTTGAAAGGCAACCCGCCTTGCTGCACCTGAATACCTTGAACTTGAATTTGCCCGTAAGAGAGCGGTACGAGGACTTGTTCGCACCTTCCTTTATGCTGCTTATCGCGGACTGTGTGACAGTGTGCTCAGGGTTGCTGTTTGGTCGCGGCCAATACGATTTCACGTACGCACACATTTTGTGGTTGCTGCCAGGCGAACAGCGTGGCTTCGGCGATGGTTTCCGGCATGATCACGCCGCCCATCTCAGTTTTCCAATCTTCATAGCCAGCTTTGATTGCGTCACTGGTGGTATGGCTCAGCAATTCAGTTTCCACAGCACCAGGGGCAATGGTGATGACACGGACATTGTCCATGGCCACTTCTTCACGAATATTTTCTGTCAGCGCGTGCACTGCAAATTTGGTAGCACAGTATGCGGCATGGTTAGGGAAGGTCTTGCGACCGGCGATAGAGCTGACATTGATGATGGTGCCAGTGTTACGGGCTTTCATATCAGCCAGAACAGCATGAACGCCGTTCAGTACACCCATCACATTGATGTTCAACATGCGGGTCCACTCGGTTGGATCCTGTTCATGAGCCAGCCCCAGCAGCATGACGCCGGCGTTATTAACCAGACAGTCCACTTTGCCAAACCTGGCTTCACCTTCTGCAATCGCCGCCTTAAAGGCTTCGCCATCGGTCACATCCAGACTGATGCACAGTGAGTTTGGCAGATTAAGCGCCTGCATTGGCTCAACACGACGGGCCAACAGTAACAGAGGGTGACCAGCATTACTGAACGCTTTGGCCATGGCGGCGCCGATACCTGATGATGCACCGGTAATAACAACTAACTCTTTACTCATAGTGATTGTCCTCAATCCAATGCTCTGGGTCAGAGCGGAAAACTTGTATGCCGGCCGGGCAGGGAATGAGCGCAGTATAGGAAGTGTCGATAAAAGGGAAAAATACTTATTTTGACTGGTTATGATAGGCTGCGCCTATGAATGCCTGTAGATGGCTAAATTTTTGGTTATAAGTGAGTCCAAGTGATCGATTTAAGACTGCTCAGATTTTTCATCGCAATTTTTGAAGAGCGTAATATCACCTCAGCAGCCCAGCGCTGCCATGTCAGTCAGCCTTCACTCTCCTCCGGTCTTAAGCAACTGGAAGAGGAACTGGGAGGCCCTTTGTTTGAACGCAGCAAAAAAGGTGTGGTAGCGCTGGACAGTGCTCACTATCTCTATCCGCTGGCGGTAAAACTGGTGAAAGAAGCCGGTGAATTACCGGGTTTGTTCAAGCAAAAGGCGGCCAGACAAAAGCTGAAAGTGGCGGTGATGCCTGATCTGAGCCAACGCAGGCTGGCGGGTTTACTGACCCGTATTAATCAGGTTGTGGAAAGGCTGGATATTGAGTTGGTGGACTATCACAGTAGTGCCGATTGCCGTCTGACACTGGATGCGCTCAAGCGGGAAGATGAGGTCTTTATGCCGCTGTGGAGTGAGGACTATGTATTGTGTGTGCCCAAAGGTCATCATCTGACACAAAAGGAGGTTGTTGAACCGGAGGAACTCAACGATTATGACTTTATTGAGTGCCCTCCCTGTGAGGCTCACCAACAGACCATAGGTTTGCTGGCCTGCGCAGATATGTCTTTGAATCTGGTGGCCAAGGCCGAGCATAAATCACAGGTGATGTCTTTGGTACTTGCTGGCTTTGGTATCAGTTTCCTGCCAGATGGTCTGGTGGAAGATGAGCCTAGGTTGGAGCTGGTGCGTTTTAACGGGCCCCGTATGCACCGTCGTATTGGCTTGTGTTACCCCTCTCATCAAACGTTGAACCCGGTTATCAGCCAGTTGATCAGGGGGCTGTCTCAGGGGCAGGAAGTCAGCTGAACAGGAAGAACAGATGATTGCCAGCAGGCCTTAATGGTTTAGCTGGCCGGCACTGCAGGTCTGAGCTTGCTTCTAATCTTATCGAGCTTAGGCTTTACTCCTGCTGTGCTGTGCTGTGCTGTGCTGTGCTGGCTGTTGCCGATTCAGTCTCAGTTCCCACAGGGTATGCAGTATTAAGGTGAACAGTACCAAAGCACCGCCTATCAGGTCGTTATCTGAAGGTTTGTCTCCCAATATCAGGTAGACAAACAGCGGGCCAAGCAGGATCTCCAGCAGCAAAATCAAGTTGGTCTGAGCCGCTGGAATGTAGGCCGGTGCTTTGGAGATACATAAGTAAGCGCCCGGCACCACTATTCCGCCCAACACCAGTGCATAAACCAAGTGGTTACCGGGCACTGACAATGGTCTGGCACCTTTATACAGGGCAAAGGCTGCGATCATAATACCTGCGCACACCAGAAAGCTGGCGGCATTGCGTCCCTGAGTAGAGCGCATAATGATCAGATACACGACAGTTGATATGGTGGTGATCAGCGCGTACAAATCGCCCTCAATCTGGCTGGACACCGGCGCGTAGGCAAAAATCAACCATACCAACCTACGGCAGCACCTATTGCCACAAAATAGTATGCAGCGGCAATCTGTCTTTGAGTATGACGAAGGAAATAGTGGCCGTAAACAGCGGGGCGGTATTGACGATAACCACAGTACCGGCTACCTGAGTATGGTCCAGTGACAGCACAAAACATACAGTTGATGCTGTAAACAAAATGCCGACAGTCAGAGTGTTCAATGACGGCGGCAGCAACCGGGTTGTCAGCTCTTCACGGTTGAACAGAACGAGTACTAAAAGCAAACTCAGCGGCTGCATGCTGCCGTGCCAGAACAGGTGCTCCCAGGGCGTGGTGTTCGTCAGCCGAACCAGTAGACTTTCAAGACTGAGGATAAGGATCCCGGCCAGCGCCAGGGAGTTGCCGCGTTGGGTGGACGACGTTCCCGTATTTGTGCGAATACTCACTTATAAAGGGGGGCGACAACAGACGCAATAGGGCGGGCTTTCACCGCGGCGCTTTGGCAAGGAGAAGGTCAAGGGGGCAAATTATTTTCGGCACCTGCTATAGCGAATCCATGTCGGCTTAGGTAAGCTGTAACCAATTTCTCAGTTATGGTATCTAGTGCGCGTTCAGGCGCAAAATCATCCGGTATTTTTGCTGTGTGGGTCATGAGCCTGCACGGGCTGCTTTTGTTTGACAGGAGACGAAAGAGAATTATGAATAAGGTTCCTATGACAGTTGTTGGTGCCGAGCGTTTACAAAAAGAGCTTGATATGCTCAAGTTCGAGCGCCGTCCACAGATCTCAGAAGCCATTGCGGTCGCCCGTGAGTTGGGGGATCTGAAAGAAAACGCAGAGTATCACGCTGCCCGTGAAGAGCAGGGACTGTGCGAAGCCCGTATCCGTGATATCGAAGGCAAACTGTCGAATGCGAATATCATCGATGTCACCAAGATGGAGAATACCGGCAAGGTGATTTTCGGTGTTACCGTGACCATCATGAATCTGGATACCGAAAAGGAAATGACCTACCGCATTGTTGGTGATGATGAAGCCAACATCAAAGAAAATCTGTTATCGGTTAACTCTCCCATCGCCCGTGGCGTGATTGGCAAGAATGTGGGCGATGAGGTCAGCATTCAGACGCCCGGTGGTGTGACTGACTTTGAAATCGTCAGCGTGGAATATATTTAATATAGGTTTCAGCCTGACAGGGTAAAAAAGCCGCTCACTAGGGGCTTTTGTTTTTTTGGTAAAATTTTGTTCCTGGTGAAAAGCGTTTTAGGCGCGGCGAGGTGTGCGGTGCCATAGTTATGCTAAGGAAGGTGCGAACAAGTCCTCGCACCGCTCTGGCTTATGAGCAGAAGCGAGTTCGAGGTATTCAAATAAAGGAAGGCTGGTTGCCTTTCAAAGCTGAATACCAAAGCAATAAAGCTGAATACCAAAGCAATGGTATTTGCTCGAAAGCCCCGTAGGGCGAGGCTGACAGCCCTATCTGCTTGGTTGCAGTTCTCGCTAAGGACTAGGGCCATTAACTTCAAACTGCGCCGCGCATCTAGAGGCTGTCAGCACTCGCAGAGCACCCACGGGACTTCCCTAAGCAAATACAGCTTAACAAAGCATAAAACGCTTTTAGCCCAGCCCTATGGGCAGCGTTTGTGGCTCCCTTCTCCTGCGTTATCGGTTTCTCAAGTAGGCTAGCGACACATCGAAGCCTCTGCCTTGGATGAAGCCTCTGCCTTGGATAAAGAACCCACAAACTGCTGCAAAAACAATCACCAAAGGTCAGCAGACTCTAGGATGAAGCAGTCGAGCGGCTGTTTTCTCTGGTCGGGATGAATATCAGCGGGCTTTTGGCAACGCGATTTTCATCTCTTCGGACTGGCGATACAGCACAGCATTGTGACCAATTAGCTGGACATTGGCTGCGCCGGTTTCGCGGACGATGGCTTCGACAATCGCAAGTTTAACTTCGCGGTCAGTGGTGGGCACTTTTACCTTGATCAGCTCATGGTGCGCCAGTGCGTTGTCGATTTCAGCCAGTACGCCCTCTGTTAGGCCGTTGGCCCCAAGCAGCACTACTGGCTTTAAATTGTGCGCCAGTCCTTTGAGGTACTGTTTTTGTTTGGTGGTCAGGTTCATTTATACCAACTTTTGCTGAGTTATCGTTGAAAAACGGGTATTCTACCCGCATATAGGCTCAGGTGTAACTCTCATTTTATTTTGGGAAATTGATGTCAGGTAAAAAACGTTCGGCCAGCTCCACCCGTTGGATGCAGGAGCATTTTGACGACCATTATGTAAAGCTGTCGCAAAAGCGTGGACTGCGTTCTCGTGCTGCTTTTAAGCTGGAGGAGATACAGCAGAAAGATCAGCTGATTAAACCCGGCATGACGGTTGTGGATTTGGGCGCCGCTCCCGGGGGATGGTCTCAGATTGCTGTTAAGTTGGTGGGTGAACAGGGTAAGGTTATCGCCTGTGACATTTTACCGATGGACCCAATCGTAGGTGTCGATTTTCTGCAGGGTGACTTCCGTGAGGACAAGGTGTTGGATGCGTTGCTTAACAGGGTAGGCGCAGATAAGGTGGACGTTGTATTATCTGATATGGCGCCTAATATGAGTGGCAGCGGTGGTGTTGACCAACCGCGCGCTATGTATCTTGTTGAGCTAGCATTGGATATGTGTCATCAGGTATTGGCACCCAATGGCAGTTTTGCTGTGAAGGTGTTCCAGGGCGAGGGATCTGATGAGTATATGAAGGCCGTGAAAGAGGCTTTCAAAACTGTCAAGACCCGCAAGCCTAATTCTTCACGTCCCCGTTCAAGGGAAGTGTATCTGGTGGCGACCGGGTATAAGTTGTAGTAACCTAGCGACTATTATCGCAGGGCTTTTAAGAGGTCTAATAACTTGAGTGACATGGCAAAAAACCTGATTCTCTGGATCGTCATCGCAGTAGTGCTGATGTCGGTATTCCAGGGCATTTCCCCCACTTCGTCCTCAGTGTCGAAGATGGACTATTCAACCTTTGTTCAGGACGTGGAAAACAACCGTGTTGCCTCTGCTGAGTTCAAGTCGGATCAGCGTACCATAGCCGGCACTCTGCGCAGTGGTGAAAAATTCACTACCATCATGCCCATCTATGATCGTGACCTGATCAACGATCTGTTAAGCAAAGGGGTGAAAGTCAAAGGTAAGGAAGCAGAAGAATCTGGTTTCCTTACCCAGATCTTTATCTCTTGGTTCCCTATGTTGTTGCTGATTGGTGTGTGGATCTTCTTCATGCGACAGATGCAGGGCGGTGGTGGCAAAGGCGCCATGTCCTTTGGCAAGAGCAAAGCCAAACTGATGAGTGAAGATCAGATCAAGACCACTTTCGCTGATGTTGCCGGCTGTGATGAGGCCAAAGAAGAAGTGAAAGAGTTGGTGGATTATCTGCGTGATCCGACCAAATTCCAGCGCTTGGGTGGCCGTATTCCAACAGGTGTGCTGATGGTAGGTCCACCAGGTACCGGTAAGACTTTGCTGGCAAAAGCGATTGCCGGTGAGGCCAAGGTACCTTTCTTTACGATTTCCGGTTCTGACTTCGTTGAAATGTTCGTGGGTGTGGGTGCTTCCCGCGTCCGCGATATGTTTGAGCAGGCCAAAAAGTCTGCACCTTGTATTATCTTCATCGATGAAATCGATGCTGTCGGTCGTCAGCGTGGTGCCGGTTTGGGTGGTGGTCACGATGAGCGTGAGCAGACCCTGAACCAAATGCTGGTGGAAATGGACGGCTTTGAAGGTAACGAGGGGATTATCGTTATCGCGGCTACCAACCGTCCTGACGTGCTGGATGCTGCCCTGTTGCGTCCTGGCCGTTTTGACCGCCAGGTTGTGGTTGGTCTGCCTGACGTACGTGGTCGTGAGCAGATCCTCAAAGTCCACATGCGTAAAGTGCCTATCGGTGAAGACGTAAAAGCCAGCGTGATTGCTCGTGGTACGCCAGGATTCTCCGGTGCGGATCTGGCCAACCTGGTTAACGAAGCGGCCCTGTTTGCTGCCCGCGGTAACCGCAAACTGGTTGGCATGGAAGAATTTGAGCGTGCCAAAGATAAAATCATGATGGGGGCTGAGCGCCGCTCTATGGTGATGTCTGAACAGGATAAGGAAATGACGGCTTACCATGAAGCTGGTCACGCGATTGTAGGCTATCTGATGCCAGAGCACGACCCGCTGCACAAGGTAACTATTATTCCACGTGGCCGCGCGCTGGGTGTGACCTTCTTCCTGCCGGAGGCTGATGCTGTCAGCCAGAGCCGTCGCAAGCTTGAGTGTCAAATCTCTGTTGCCTACGGGGGGCGTCTGGCAGAAGAGCTGATCTTCGGTGATGATGCGGTTTCCACCGGGGCATCTCAGGACATTAAATATGCCACTTCTATCGCCCGCAACATGGTGACCCAGTGGGGCTTCTCCGAGAAGTTGGGTCCACTGCTGTATGCGGAAGAGGAAGGTGAAGTATTCCTGGGTCGTTCAATGGCGAAATCCAAGCATATGTCCGATGACACGGCTGCGATTATTGATACTGAAATCAAGGTAATCATCGATCGCAACTATCAGCGTGCAAGACAGATCCTGTTAGATAACATGGACATACTGCATGCGATGAAAGATGCGCTGATGAAGTATGAGACCATCGATTCACCTCAGATTGATGACCTTATGGCCCGTCGTGAAGTGCGTCCTCCGGCAGACTGGCAGGATGACAATGGTAACGGTGGCAATGGCTCAACGCCTCAGGGGGGCGAGGAAGTTAAACCTGCAGAGCCTGAAGTGAATGATGTCGTTGGCGGTGACATCCAGGATCCAGGCGAGTCTCCAGCCAAATAATCTGGAACATGCTATTGTCAAAGAAAACCCCGCGAGGGGTTTTCTTGTTTTGAGGAGAATTGGATTTGTTCAAACTGGAATCCCAAGGAAAGACTCTTGATCTCAATGAGCCTGTGGTGATGGGAATTCTAAATGTCACCCCGGACTCTTTTTCCGATGGTGGAGAATTTGCAGCCTACGGATCAGCATGCCGTCATGCCGACGACATGGTAGCGCAGGGCGCGGGCATTATTGACATAGGGGGTGAGTCCACCCGCCCGGGCGCAGCGGATGTAACCCTTGAGGAAGAGCTAAAGCGGGTTATTCCGCTGGTTGAATATGTGGCCAGGCATCATGATGTGTGGATCTCTGTCGATACCAGCAAGCCAGAGGTCATGCGACAAGCGGTCAAGGCCGGAGCTCATATTATTAACGATGTCAGAGCGCTGCAGGAGCCGTGGGCACTCGAGGCGGCTGCAACTTGTGGTGTGCCGGTTTGTCTTATGCATATGCAGGGACAGCCCAGAACCATGCAGGATGCACCTTGCTATGAGGATGTCATTAACGATGTTAAAGCCTTCTTCCATGAGCGCATCGCTGCCTGTGAAGCCGCAGGGATAAAGGCTGAGAATCTGCTGCTCGATGTTGGCTTCGGTTTTGGTAAAACCCTCGAACATAACTACGAGCTGCTGGCAAACCTGGATAGTTTTCACGAA
>JAJNAU010000024.1:0-20772 GCA_021462625.1 Shewanella sp. | reverse complement strand
GGTTTGCCTTTGCTGATTGGTTTGTCCAGAAAGAGTATGATTGGAAACCTGCTGAAGCGAGCCCCAGCGGAGCGGATGGCAGGAAGTTTGGCCGGTGCTCTGCAAGCGTTGCAGCAGGGGGCACATATTGTGCGTGTACACGACGTGGAACAAACCGTGGACACTGTTAAAGTATTTAATATCTGTCGCCAGCTAAAGCGTTAGTCGGCAGAGTCAAACGGATTTGATATTGATTCTGGTAAGGAACAATAATGAGAAAGTTTTTTGGGACTGATGGTATTCGCGGCAAAGTTGGCAGCGGCAAAATGACTCCTGAACTGGCGTTGAAACTGGGCTGGGCTGCCGGCCGGGTGTTGAGTCGCAGTGGGACTCAAAAAGTCATTATCGGTAAAGACACTCGCATTTCCGGTTATCTGTTTGAGTCTGCTCTGGAAGCCGGTCTTTCCGCAGCAGGTCTGAATGTGATGTTGATGGGCCCTATGCCAACGCCAGCCGTGGCCTATCTGACCCGTACCTTCAGGGCGGAAGCCGGGGTGGTGATCAGTGCTTCCCACAATCCCTATTATGACAATGGCATCAAGTTCTTTTCGACAGACGGCAGCAAGCTGGATGATGAAATTGAGCTGGCGATTGAAGCTGAGTTGGAAAAGCCCATGCAATGCGTTGAGTCGCGTTTGCTGGGAAAGGTGTCACGTATTGATGACGCCGCCGGTCGCTATATCGAATACTGTAAAGGCAACTTTCCTGCCGATCAGACCTTAGAAGGGCTGAAGATAGTCGTCGATTGTGCACATGGCGCCACCTACCACATAGCGCCCAATGTTTTTTGTGAGCTGGGGGCAGAAGTGATCTCTATTGGCGTTACGCCAAACGGTATCAATATCAATGACAAAGTCGGTGCCACCTCGATGGGGGCGATTTGTGACGCAGTGACCGAACACCAGGCTGATCTGGGTATTGCTCTGGATGGCGATGGTGACCGAATCATGATGGTCGACTGTCATGGCAGTGTGCTAGATGGTGATCAGATCTTGTATATTCTGGCCTGCGAAGCACAATCCCGCGGTACCCTGAATGGTGGGGTGGTTGGCACACTGATGTCCAACCTGGGACTGGAGCTGGCATTGAAAGCCCGCGATATTCCGTTTGCCCGTTCAAAAGTCGGCGATCGTTATGTGATGGAGCTTTTAAAAGAGAAAGGCTGGCGTATTGGCGGTGAGAATTCCGGCCATATTCTGGATTTGGATCACGGTACCACAGGCGATGGTATTGTGGCTGGCATTCTGGTGCTGGCGGCGATGCGGCGTCAGGGCAAGCCCTTTGAAGCCATGGTGGATGGTTTGACCATGTTCCCTCAGGTACTGGTGAATGTACGCTTTGAGGGCAAGGACGATCCACTGCTGCACGCTGAGGTGATCGCTGCCAAGGAAAAAGCTGAGGCTCAACTGGGTGAAACCGGACGGGTGCTGCTGCGTAAGTCAGGAACTGAACCTTTGCTGCGGGTGATGGTCGAGGGGGCCGATGACGCTGAAGTGACTGCGCTGGCCAATATGATTGCTGACACCGTCAAGGGGTTTTGTGCATAAAGGTTGATGTAACAAGTGGCGATGCGGCTATAAGCATCGCCTTTGTTTTATGTCTGGGTAAAGAATTGGGCCTGAGAATAAAAAGTAAGCATTCTCACCACTTGTGCTAAAAATAACGATTTTGGGTCTTGTAACTTCAGGATCGGTTCGTTATTATTCACGCCGCTTTCAGAGGAGGCAAAGATGGCACTCAGACGTCCAATGGTTGCTGGCAATTGGAAAATGAACGGCGATGCGCAACTGGCGCAGGAACTGTTTAAAAAATTCGCCGCCAAGCTTCAAGATGATTCAGCGGAAGTGGTGCTTTGTCCACCTTCTATTTACCTGGAAAGTGTCAGGCAGTTGCTGGAAGCAAATAAAGAAACCTTAACTGGTTGCCTGGTAAGAATGGGCGCACAAAACCTGAGTCAGCATGATTTCGGTGCTTATACAGGCGAAGTGTCCGGCAAGATGTTGAAAGATGCCGGTTGTCGATATGTGATTATCGGCCATTCTGAACGTCGTCGTATGTACGGCGAAACCAGTGACATAGTTGCAGAAAAGTTTGCTGCAGCGCAGAAGCACGGCCTAACCCCTATTTTGTGTGTGGGTGAATCCGGTCCGGCACGTGAAGCAAGGCGCACCTTCGAGGTGATTGCTGAAGAGTTGGATGTGGTTATCGAAAAAAACGGTACTATGGCTTTCGATAATGCAATTATCGCCTATGAGCCCCTTTGGGCTGTAGGAACAGGTAAGAGCGCAACTCCAGAGCAGGCACAGGAAGTTCATGCGTTTATCCGCAAGCGTCTGTCTGAAGTATCTCCATTTATTGGGGAAAACATTAGAATTCTTTACGGTGGCAGTGTAACCCCGGGTAATGCTGCAGACCTGTTCGCCCAACCTGATGTTGATGGTGGACTGATTGGCGGAGCCAGTTTAAACTCGAGCGAGTTTTTAACTCTGTGTTCCATAGCTATGAGCGCTTAATATGTACAATGTACTGATTGTTGTGTACTTGCTGGTGTCGATCGCCCTGATTGGTTTGATCCTCATTCAGCAAGGAAAGGGTGCCGATATGGGTGCCTCCTTCGGTGCCGGAGCGTCCGGTACTTTGTTTGGCTCCAGTGGTGCGGGAAACTTCCTGACCCGGAGTACTGCAATTCTGGCCATCGGATTTTTTGTACTGAGTCTGGTTATTGGTAACCTGAGTGCAAATCACGCCAAGTCAGTTGATTCGTGGAGCGATTTAGGCAACGCTGTTGAGCAAACTCAAACAGCTCCTCAGCCAGCCAAACAGTCACAGGATAAAATTCCGGACTGATAACGATTTTGCCGAGGTGGTGGAATTGGTAGACGCGCAGCCTTGAGGTGGCTGTGACCTAACGGTCGTGCGGGTTCAAGTCCCGCTCTCGGCACCATCATAAAATCACTGAGTTCATGTCATTTTGAATGTGCTTGGTGATTGCAAGTTGAGGTGAAAGTCAATATACTTGCATCCAGTTGACGCGGGGTGGAGCAGTTTGGTAGCTCGTCGGGCTCATAACCCGAAGGTCGTCGGTTCAAATCCGGCCCCCGCAACCAGCTCCCAGTTACTTGTCTTGAGAGATTAGTTACTGAATACAGGTTCTTAACGCAATGACCTCGTGATTACGGGGTTTTTTGTTATTTGGACTTAGACATTGGCCGCGAAGTGGGCGGCAAAGTACTGGGGCTTTAGAGCCCTTTTTTGTTTTTTTGGGGGTCAACTTTGGCAACATTAGAAAACAGACTGTCGGAGATGCTTAAAGGGCCTGTTGAATCTCTGGGCTACCAGCTGTGGGGTGTTGAGTATCTCCAGGCAGGTAAGCATTCAACGCTGCGAATTTATATCGACAGTGAGAGTGGGATAAACATCGAAGATTGTGCCGAAACCAGCCGTCAGGTCAGTGCTGTTCTCGATGTTGAAGACCCTATCTCCCACGAATATACACTTGAGGTTTCTTCCCCCGGGGTAGACCGTCCGCTGTTCAATGCGCAGCAGTACGCCCGGTATATTGGTGAAAAGAGCAAGGTACAACTGACTATGCCGGTTGATGGTAGTCGTAACATGACAGGCACCATCACCAAAGTCGAAGGACAGATGTTGACTTTGACCGTGGATGGTAAAGAAAAAGTCGTAGCCATTGACAATATTCGCAAAGGCAATGTGATTGCGAAGTTTTGATGGATTAAGGTGAACGAGGCAAAACGATGAACAAAGAGATTCTGCTGGTTGCTGAAGCGGTATCCAACGAAAAGGCCGTACCGCGTGAGAAAATTTTTGAGGCGCTGGAATACGCCCTGGCAACTGCGACCAAAAAAAAATATGAAGGTGATATCGACGTACGTGTCGCTATTGACCGTAAAACTGGCCATTACGATACCTTTCGTCGCTGGCTGGTAGTGGAAGACACAGGCGAGCCACTGGAAAATCCATACCGCGAGATCACGCTGGAAGCTGCACGCTTCGAAGAGCCTGAGCTGCAACTGGGTGACTATGTTGAAGATCAGATTGAGTCAGTGGTGTTTGACCGTATCACTACCCAGACTGCCAAGCAGGTTATTGTACAGAAAGTACGTGAAGCCGAGCGTGCGCAGGTGGTTGAGCAGTTTGCCGATAAAGAAGGAGAGCTGATCACCGGTGTGGTAAAGAAGAGCAACCGTGACAGCGTAGTGGTGGATCTGGGCAACAATGCCGATGGCGTGCTGTACAAAGAAGATCTGATCAGCCGAGAAAGCTTCCGTCCGGGTGACCGTGTTCGTACGTTACTGTACTCAGTACGCCCTGAAGCCCGTGGTGCGCAATTGTTCCTGACCCGCACCAAGCCAGAGATGCTTATTGAACTGTTCCGTGTGGAAGTTCCTGAAATCGCAGATGAAATGATTCAGGTCATGGGCGCTGCCCGCGATCCTGGTAGCCGTGCAAAAATCGCTGTGAAGTCCAACGACAAGCGTATCGATCCTATCGGTGCCTGTGTAGGTATGCGTGGCGCGCGTGTGCAGGCCGTCTCCAACGAGCTGGGTGGCGAGCGTGTTGATATCGTGCTGTGGGATGACAATCCAGCTCAGTTTGTGATTAATGCAATGGCACCGGCTGATGTAGCTTCTATCATCGTGGATGAAGACAACCACTCTATGGATATCGCCGTTGAGGCCGACTCTCTGGCTCAGGCCATTGGCCGTAACGGTCAGAATATCCGGCTGGCAACTCAGCTGACTGGCTGGGAATTGAATGTGATGACAGTGGCTGATATGAACGCCAAGCACCAGGCCGAGAGCGCCAAGGTGGTTGATCTGTTCACCGGCGCACTGGATATCGACGATGATTTCGCGCAGGTACTGGCTGACGAAGGCTTCACTTCTCTGGAAGAGATCGCCTACGTACCGGCTGCTGAACTGCTCGAAATTGACGGATTGGACGAAGACACTGTTGAAAACCTACGCGAGCGCGCCAAGGCTGCTATCTCTACCCGTGCTCTGGCACTGGAAGAAGCGTTGGACGGTGTTGAGCCAAGTGATGAACTGCTGACTCTGGAAGGTATGGAGCGCCACCTGGCTTACATTTTGGCAAGCAAAGGCGTTGTAACACTTGAAGATTTGGCCGAACAAGGCATTGATGATTTGATCGAAATTGAAGAATTGACAGAAGACAAGGCTGGTGAGCTTATCATGGCTGCCCGCAACATCTGTTGGTTCGGCGAAGAAGCGTAAGTCGATCAACAGGGGGAGTTAACTGATGACAGAAACCACAGTAGAAAAACTGGCTTCGGAAGTAGGCAAAGACGTTGAGCGACTGATTGAGCAGTTTTCTCAGGCTGGCATTAACAAATCCAGCAAAGACGCTGTCACCGAAGCTGAAAAGCAGGCACTGATTGAATTTTTGAAAAAACAGCATGGCGCGGATGGTCAGCCCACCAAGATGACGCTGCAGCGTAAAACGGTATCGACACTGAGCATCAATGCCGGCGGCGGTCAGTCCAAAGACGTTAAAGTTGAAGTGCGCAAAAAGCGTACCTTCGTGAAGCGCGACCCAGCGGCTCTGAAAGCAGAAGCTGAGGAGCAGGCTCGTGCAGAAGCTGAGGCTAAGGCCGCAGCAGCGCAAGCGAAAGCCCGCGCGGAAGCCGAAGCCGCTACCAAGGCCGCTGAAGCCAAAGCCAAGGCTGCAGAAGCCAAAGCTAAAGCAGAGGCTGCAGCTGCAGCTGCAGCTAAAGCAGAGCCCGCCGAGAATGACGAAGCTGAATCAGCCGAAGCCCGCGAAGCTCGTCTGGAAGCTCAGCGCATCAAGAGCGCTCAGGAAGAAGCCCTGAAGCGCAAACAGGATGAGGAAGCGGCCAAGGCGGCGGAAGAGGCTCGTCGTCTGGCTGAAGAAAATGCCAAGCGCTGGGAAGAGGAGGAAAGCCGTCGTCTGGAAGCTGAGCGCAGTGCCGATCACCATGTGACTACCTCCAAAGTTGCTCAGGCTGCTGAAGATCGCAGTGATATGGACGAAGAGAAACGTGGTCGTCGTGCTCGTGGCAAAGTACAGGCCAAAAAGCGCGGCGGTAAAGATGCCCGTGAAGGTCGCGAAAGACACATCAGGGGTAAGGCTTCAGCCAAGTCCAATGCTCATGGCTTTAATAAGCCTGTAGCTGCGGTTAATCGTGAAGTACGTCTGGGCGAAACAGTGACTGTTGCTGAACTGGCGCAGAAAATGGCGATTAAAGCCACTGAAATCATCAGGCAGATGATGAAGATGGGCTCTATGGTCACCATCAACCAGGTATTAGATCAGGAAACTGCCCAGCTGGTAGCTGAGGAAATGGGCCACAAGGTTATCCTGCTGCGTGAAAACGAGCTGGAGCATCAGGTACTGGCTGACCGTGATGATGATGAAAAGCTGGAGCCTCGTGCACCGGTTGTTACCATCATGGGTCACGTTGACCATGGTAAGACCTCGCTGCTGGACTATATCCGTCGTGCCAAAGTGGCGGCCGGTGAAGCCGGTGGTATTACCCAGCACATCGGTGCATACCATGTTGAAACCGACAACGGTATGGTGACTTTCCTGGATACCCCGGGTCATGCCGCGTTTACCGCAATGCGTGCCCGTGGTGCCAAGGCAACCGATATCGTTATTCTGGTCGTGGCTGCCGATGACGGCGTCATGCCTCAGACCATCGAAGCTATCCAGCACGCCAAGGCCGGTAACGTGCCTTTGATTGTGGCCGTGAACAAGATGGATAAGCCAGAAGCCGACCCAGACCGCGTTAAGACTGAACTGGCTCAGCACAATGTCATGTCTGAAGAGTGGGGTGGTGACAACATGTTCGTATATGTATCTGCCAAAGCGGGTACAGGTGTAGACGAACTGCTTGAAGCCATTCTGCTGCAGGCAGAAGTACTGGAGCTGAAAGCCCGCCGTGAAGGTATGGCAGCCGGTGTGGTGATTGAATCCAAGCTGGATAAGGGTCGTGGTCCTGTTGCTACTGTACTTGTTCAGGAAGGTACTCTACGTCAGGGCGATATCGTTCTGTGTGGTCTGGAATACGGTAAGATCCGTGCCATGAAGGATGAAAACGGTAAGTCCATTCAGGAAGCCGGTCCATCTATTCCGGTCGAGATCCTGGGTCTGTCCGGTGTGCCGTCTGCCGGTGACGAAGCTACTGTTGTTCGTGACGAGCGTAAAGCCCGTGAAGTTGCCTTGTACCGTCAGGGTAGGTTCCGCGAAGTGAAACTGGCCCGTCAGCAGAAGGCCAAACTGGAGAACATGTTCGCCAACATGACCGAAGGCGAAGTTCAGGAATTGAACATCGTACTGAAGGCCGACGTACAGGGCTCTCTGGAAGCGATTGCAGACTCTCTGGCCAAGCTGTCTACCGACGAAGTGAAAGTGAACATCATCGCCCGTGGCGTTGGTGCGCTGACCGAAACCGATGCGACTCTTGCCGCAGCGTCCAACGCGATTATGGTCGGCTTTAACGTTCGTGCGGATGCTCAGGCCCGTAAGACCATTGAAGCGGAAAGTGTGGATCTGCGTTACTACAGCGTGATCTACGACCTGATCGATGAAGTACGCAGCGCGATGAGCGGTATGCTGTCTCCAGAGTTCAAACAGGAGATTATCGGTCTGGCAGAAGTTCGTGAAGTGTTTAAGTCACCTAAGCTGGGTGCTATCGCCGGCTGTATGGTGACCGAAGGCATCGTCAAGCGCAGCGCGCCGATCCGTGTACTGCGTGACAACGTGGTTATCTACGAAGGCGAACTGGAATCTCTGCGTCGCTTTAAGGATGATGTCAACGAAGTTCGCAATGGTATGGAATGTGGTATCGGCGTGAAGAACTACAACGACGTTCGCGTAGGCGATCAGATCGAAGTATTCGAAGTCGTTGAAGTCGCACGTACCCTGTAACAAGTAGTATTTGATAAGGGCGGCCGGTATCCGTGCCGGTGGCAACAGATTGACTCTGTTGTTGCCGGTGCGAATATGGCCGCCCTTTGGTGATTAATATGGCAAAAGAATTCAGTCGTACCCGTCGTATCGGCCAGCAGCTGCAACAGGAGCTGGCGATGGTGTTGATGCGCGAAATGAAAGATCCCCGCATCGGCATGGTAACTGTCAACGACGTGGACGTCTCCCGGGATCTGGGCTTCGCCAAGGTATTCGTTACCTTTTTCGAAGACGACCCACAGGCTGTAGCCGACAAGCTGGCAGCGCTGGAAGTCGCTGCGCCTTATATTCGCACCCTGGTTGCCGGTCGTATGAAGCTGCGGGTGATGCCTGAGCTGAAATTCGCATACGATGCTTCTCTGGTTGAAGGTATGCGCATGTCCAGCCTGGTGTCTCAGGTTATTCAGTCAGACAAAGCCAAAGCAGAAAAATTTGGCACCCAGGAAGAGCAGGAACAGGGCACTGAGGGAGAGCAGAGCTGATGGCGCGTCGTCCCAAAGGTCGCTTTATCGATGGGATTGTGCTTGTCGATAAGCCTACTGGCGAAAGCTCCAATCATGTTCTGCAGCGGGTAAAACGCATCTACAACGCAGCCAAAGCCGGGCATACCGGCGCGCTGGATCCGCTGGCAACTGGTATGCTGCCTATCTGTCTGGGCGAGGCGACCAAGTTCTCCTCGCATCTTTTGGATGCGGACAAGCGTTATCTGGTGACAGCCAGGTTGGGTCAGCGAACAGACACCAGCGACAGCGACGGTGAAGTGGTGCAGACCCGTGAGGTGAATTTCAGCGAACAGCAGTTGCTGGATGCTCTGGATCACTTCCGCGGTGACACCATGCAGGTGCCTTCCATGTACTCGGCGCTTAAATATCAGGGCCAGCCCCTGTATAAGTATGCCCGCGAAGGTAAAGAAGTGCTCCGTGAGGCTCGTCCAATCACAGTTTTCGAGCTGAATTTTATCCAGCTGAAAAACGATGAGCTGACGCTGGATATTCATTGCTCCAAGGGCACCTACATCCGCACTATCATCGATGATCTTGGCGAAATGCTCGGCTGTGGCGCTCATGTGATTATGCTGCGCCGCACAGCCGTTGCCGGTTATCCTTACGATAAAATGGTGACACTGGAGCAGCTCGAAGCATTGCTTGAGCAAGTCCGTGAGCAGGATATTGCCCCAAAAGAGTTGCTGGACCCTATCCTGTTGCCTATGGATACCGCGGTTGCTGATCTGCCGGAAGCCAATGTGCCTGATGTGGCCGCTGGTTATCTGATGAATGGTAATCCGGTACAGATCAGCGGACTGAAACCAAACACCCTGGTGCGCATCACCCTAGGGGACGAACGCCGGTTTGTTGGTGTTGGACAGATGAACGACGATGGCCTGCTGGCACCCAAGCGCTTGATTGTATTGCACCACAGCCCGCAGGAATAACGGCTTGCGCTGATTGGCTAATGTGGCTAGAATACCGCTCCTTCGGCTGAGTTAGTGATTGGCTGAAGACATACTTTTATTTTTGGAGAGACTCATGTCACTAAGTATTGAAGCGAAAGCAAAAATCGTAGCTGAATTCGGCCGCGGTGAAAACGACACTGGTTCTACTGAAGTTCAGGTAGCTCTGCTGACTGCGCAGATCAACCACCTGCAAGGCCACTTCAAAGAGCACATCCACGATCACCACTCTCGTCGAGGTCTGCTGCGTATGGTTAGCGCTCGTCGTAAGCTGCTGGCTTACCTGAAGCGCACTGAAACTGAGCGTTATGCTGAGCTGATTAAGAAGCTGGGTCTGCGTCGCTAATCGCGTTTCGCGCAAAATCAAAAAAAGGGAGGCACTTGCCTCCTTTTTTGTTGTTTCAAAGCCAGTCACAGGGTGGTTTTTATGGCTGTGACGCCAGGTTTGCTGTAAACAAGACACGCACGGCACATCAGCTGAAAGGTTGCTCAGCCAATGCCGCAGACTAAGACGGGCACAAAAATAAGCGCTGCCCTATCCCTGCCAGCCCTTTATCTGCAACAGGCACTTGCAGTATACTGACGCGCGTATTTAAGGTTATTAAATTAAGGAATGGGTCAAGTGAATCCTATTGTAAAAAGTTTTGAGTATGGTCAGCATACTGTCACCCTGGAAACAGGCGTAATTGCACGTCAAGCTGATGCAGCTGTTCTGGCCAGCATGGGCGATACCACTGTTCTGGTAACTGTTGTCGGCAAGAAAGAAGCCGATCCGGGCCGTGACTTCTTCCCTCTGACTGTAAACTATCAGGAAAAGACTTACGCAGCCGGTAAGATCCCTGGTGGTTTCTTCAAGCGTGAAGGCCGCCCATCTGAAGACGAGACTCTGATTGCACGTTTGATCGACCGTCCAATCCGCCCACTGTTCCCTGACGGTTTCATCAATGAAGTTCAGGTGATTATCACAGTCGTGTCTGTTGACCCACAGATTGAGCCTGACATCATCTCCATGATCGGTACCTCAGCTGCGCTGGCGATTTCAGGTATTCCATTTAATGGCCCACTGGGTGCTGCCCGTGTTGGTTATGTGAACGGTGAATATGTACTGAATCCAGGCGCCAACGACCTGATCGCTTCTCAGCTGGATCTGGTGGTTGCCGGTACTCAGGGCGCCGTACTGATGGTTGAATCTGAAGCTAAAGCGCTGCCAGAAGAAGTCATGCTGGGCGCTGTGGTTTACGGTCACGATCAGCAGCAGGTAGTTATTAATGCCATCAACGAGTTTGCTGCGCAGGCTGGCAAGCCCCGCTGGAACTGGATTGCACCTGAGAAGAACCAGACTCTGGTTGAGCAGATCAAGGAGCTGGCTGAGGAAGATCTGACTGCTGCTTACCAGATCACCGCCAAAATGGAGCGTTACGACGCCGTTGGCGCCGTGAAGAAAGCCACTATCGAAAAGCTGCAGGAAACCAATCCTGAGCTGGACGTGCGTGAAGCTTCCGATCTGCTGGGTAGTCTGGAGAAGCAGGTAGTACGCAGCCGCATTATCGCCGGTATGCCACGTATTGATGGGCGTGAACCCGATATGGTTCGCGCCCTGTCTGTGATGGCTGGTGTTCTGCCACGTACTCACGGCTCTGCTCTGTTCACCCGCGGTGAAACTCAGGCACTGGTGACTTGTACTCTGGGTACCGAGCGCGATGCGCAGAAGATTGATTCTATCATGGGCGAGTGTACCAACCGCTTTATGCTGCATTACAACTTCCCGCCATACTCTGTAGGTGAAACCGGAATGGTTGGTTCTCCTAAGCGTCGTGAAATCGGTCACGGTAAGCTGGCATGGCGTGGTATCAGTGCAGTAATGCCATCTGCTGAAGAGTTCCCATACTCTGTTCGTGTAGTATCTGAAATCACTGAATCCAATGGTTCTTCTTCCATGGCTTCTGTGTGCGGTACTTCTCTGGCACTGATGGACGCCGGGGTACCTATCAAGACTTCTGTAGCTGGTATCGCTATGGGTCTGGTTAAAGAAGGCGATGATTTCGTGGTGCTGTCTGACATCCTGGGTGACGAAGACCACCTGGGCGACATGGACTTCAAAGTCGCCGGTACCCGTGACGGTGTCACTGCACTGCAGATGGACATTAAGATCGAAGGTATCACCAAAGAGATCATGGAAATCGCTCTGCAGCAGGCTTACGGTGCCCGTGTTCATATCCTGAACGTAATGGATCAGGCGATTGAAGCGCCACGTGCCGATATCTCTGACCATGCTCCACGTATTACCACTATCAAGATCAACCCAGAGAAGATCCGTGATGTTATTGGTAAAGGGGGAGCGACTATCCGTGCTCTGACCGAAGAAACCGGTACTACCATCGAGTTGGAAGACGACGGTACTGTGAAGATTGCGTCTACCAATGGCGATGCTACCCGTGAAGCTATCCGTCGTATCGAAGAGATCACTTCTGAAGTTGAAGTTGGTCGCATCTACAAGGGCAAAGTTATCCGTATCGTAGACTTCGGTGCCTTTGTCAACATCCTGCCAGGCAAGGATGGTCTGGTTCATATCTCTCAGATTGCTGAAGAGCGTGTAACCAACGTATCTGATCACCTGCAGCTGAACCAGCAAGTCGACGTTAAAGTGATGGAAGTTGACCGTCAGGGTCGTGTACGTCTGTCTATTAAAGAAGCCAAGGCTAAAGAGCCTGCAGCTGAATAAGTAAATTATTTATGCTGTAAAAAAGGAGGCCTGCGGGTCTCCTTTTTTGTTTTCTGCCCCTAAACCACCTACTTCAGTAGGTGGACTTTAGTTTTGGTAAATAACTAAGCAATACAGTCACTTTTGTCGATGGCGCAGGGGGAAGTGGGTTGCTATTATTGAGCTCTATACAGTATCCGCTTGAACTGTGCCCAGTGGTCGGGGAATTGGCGGGACTTACGCATATAGGTATTAAGGATGAAATCAAAGCTTCCCTCCGCATTGCTTGCCGTGACTTTGGGTTTGAGCCTGCTTGGCACTGGTTGCAGCAGCACCGCCAATCGCCCTGAACTACAGGGGAAAATGGTGGTCGTGCCACCCATGCCTGAATATAAGAAAGAAGTTACTCTGGCCAAGCTCAACGAGATCCTGGGCACCATAAAGTTGTCTCAACAGCAGAGGGCGCGTTTTCTGTATGAGCGAGGCGTGATTTATGACAGCGTCGGATTGCGATTATTGGCCCGTATCGACTTTCATCAGGCTTTGAAACTTGAGCCACAACTGGCTGATGCTTATAACTTCCTCGGGATTTATTACACCCAAGAGGGCGAGTATGAGAGTGCCTATGAGGCCTTTGATGGGACGCTTGAATTGGCGCCGGGCTATGACTATGCCTACCTTAATCGTGGAATCGCACTCTATTACGGTGACCGTAAAGATCTAGCTGTTGACGATTTGCGTACCTTCTATCAGTTGCAACCGCAGGATGGATATCGTGCGCTGTGGTTATATCTGGTTGACAGCGAGGATCATCCTGAGACTGCACTGGCGAATCTTGCCGAGCAAAGAAACCTTCTGCCCGATGGTGCTTGGCCCAGCGCTATTGTCGATTTCTATCTGGGAAGACTCGACAAGCCCGGGCTGTTTGATGCCGCCGCAGAGGATGTGATGGATATTAACGAGTACACAGAGCGCCTGTGTGAAGCCTATTTTTATCTGGCCAAGCGGGAAATGGCTGTGGGCAATTATGATGAAGCCACCAATTATCTCAAGCTGGCGCTGGCCACCAATATTTATGACTTTGTTGAACACAGATATGCCCGTCAGGAGCTGCAAAAGATACGCTCTTTAATGGAAGACCCTGCTCAAGGGAAGGCAAACTGATATTGACTTAGGCATAAGAAAAGCCGGCATTATTGCCGGCTTTCTGTTTTTATCCGCGCCAGTAATTTTGGACACCTTCCCTAGCGAAAGAAACAAAAAGCGCGATAGCCGAGATGCAAAAGTGAAAGCCGCTTTTATTGCAGCAAGCAGCGCGACGGTGCGCGTCGTATTCAGGCTGAGCATGCAAAAGACGGTGAGCAGCGAATGTGAAAATTGATTGCTGACAGTATGAAGTCCCCAAACCTGGTACCTAAAGCAGCGCGTAAATTCAAAGTCACAACTATAACGAAGGTGCGAACAAGTCCTCGCACCGCTCTGGCCTACGGGTAAATTCAAGTTCAAGGTATTCAGGTGCAGCAAGGCGGGTTGCCTTTCAACGCGCAATACCACAGCAATCGTGTTTTCCCAAAAGCCCCGAAGGGCGAGGCTGACAGCCCTATCTGCTTGGTTGCCACTCTCGCTAAGGACTCAGGCCATTAATGTCGAGCTGCGTCGCGCATCTCGGGGCTGTCATCACTGGCAGAGCACGCACGGGATTTATTCGCACCTTCCCTAACCACGGTCATCAGCTTCCAGTGGCACCTATATCTGTTGGATCAGGACTTCACAGCACCTGCACCAAATCAGGTTAGAACCAGTACAGTTCAGTGCAGGTTGGTTATATCTGGCTGTCGTTATCGTTCTCTACTATCGAGCTGTCGTTGGCTGGTCAATGGATACACGAATGAGCGCTGCTCTGGTTTGTGATGCACTGAAAATGGCATGGCTTAGGCGTTAGCGTTCATAGTGACCATGGCTGCCAGTACTACTCTCATGCCTATCGTGAGCTTGCAGCAGCACACAGTCTGATACTGAGTATGAGTCGCAAAGGTAACTGCCGGGACAATGCTGGTGAAGAGAGTTTCTTTCACTCGCTGAAAGTTGAAGCTGTTGAGCCGCACATGGTTTGCAAAACTTTGCGCTAGGTTGTGTTTGGAGAAATCGAAGTTGATTGCAATCAAACCGGAAGGCATAGTGCTTTTGGCTGCACTGGCTCGGAAAACCATGGACTGAATAATACGGCTTAGTGGCGTGTCTGGCTTTACCGGGGTAGACCAATGACAAGCAAACCTGCTTAAGCGGATTTTCCGCCATCTAAGCGGGCAGTTTTGAAGGACTCGTAAGCTGTGCCGGGACTCTGTGTTTGAGGCTATATCTCAATAACAAATATGCTCATAGGGAGAGTATATGGAATTAACTACGCTCGATTTATCTGTTGTCGCCATATATGTGATGGCACTGATTACCATTGCAATACTGGTTTCCCGGGAGAAGGCCGGGCATGAAAAAAGCGCCAATGACTATTTTCTCGCGGGTAATACCCTTCCTTGGTGGGCAATTGGTGCTTCATTGATCGCCGCAAATATTTCTGCTGAACAGATCATAGGTATGTCTGGTTCAGGGTATAAAATTGGCCTGGCCATCGCCTCCTATGAGTGGATGGCGGCTATTACTTTGATTATCGTCGGTAAGTACTTCTTGCCGATTTTTCTTGAAAAGAAGATATACACCATGCCTCAGTTCCTCGAACAAAGATTCGATGGTAGGGTGAGGCTGATCATGGCGATCTTCTGGCTGGGTGTGTACATCTTCGTCAACTTGACATCTGTGCTCTGGCTCGGCGCCCTGGCAATCAATACCATTGCCGGTGTTGATATGTTATACGGCATGCTGTTTCTCTGCCTCTTCTCAGTTGCTTACTCCCTTTATGGTGGCCTTAAAGCCGTGGCCTTTACCGACATTATTCAAGTGGTACTGCTGGTCTTTGGCGGGTTGTTCCTGACAGTAACCACCTTGGAGTTGCTGGGGCAGGGCAACGGCATTCTGGCAGGCTTGGACAATATCTTTACCCAGGCACCGGAGAAGTTTGACATGATTTTGGCCAAGGACCACCCGCACTATATCGATCTGCCAGGCTTGTCGGTATTGATTGGCGGTATGTGGGTTATGAATCTGTCTTACTGGGGCTTCAATCAATATATTATCCAGCGAACTCTGGCTGCAAAGAGTCTCAGAGAGAGCCAAAAGGGTATCGCTTTTGCCGCATTTCTTAAGTTGTTGATGCCGGTTATTGTGGTGCTGCCCGGTATCGCCGCTTACCTGTTGTTGCCAGAGCTGGAGCATCCTGACAGAGCTTATCCTGAGCTGATGCTATTGATGCCGGAAGGTTTAAGGGGATTGATCTTTGCTGCCGTGATTGCTGCGATTGTTTCCTCGGTGGCCTCCATGACTAACAGTATCGCCACCATTTTCACCATGGACGTTTACAGTAAACTTGGCGGTAAAGAGCATCAGCCTGGTCATCTGGTCAAGGTTGGCCGGACAGTCAGTTTAGTCGCCATGGTCATCGCCTTGTTTACCGCCAAACCTTTACTCGGTAATTTCGAACAGGCGTTCCAGTATATCCAGGAATTCACCGGGTTCTTCACTCCGGGTATTGTGGTGCTTTTCCTGCTGGGTATGTTCTGGAAGAAAACCACGGCTAATGGTGGTCTGGCTGCTGCACTCGGTTCTGCCTTGCTGTCATTCGGATTCAAGCTGTTTTGGCCTGAGCTGCCGTTTATGGACAGGGTGGGGTTGGTTTTCCTTCTGTGCGCAGCACTGGCGGTGGCAGTCTCTCTGATGGAGCAAAATAAAGTTCAGGTAAAGGCGATAGAACTGGCCGATGTGGACTTCACTAGCTCCAGGGGTTATAACCTCGCCGGATTTACTGTTGCACTTATCCTTATCGTTTATTACACCACATGGTGGTAGGCTCTTGACTATTTCCGCCCGTTTCCTCTATTCGGTGCCGGTCGCCAATACCCTTGGTGAAGGTGTCATCTTGGATGTCGGGCAGGAAATGGTGTGGTGGACAGATATAGAGGGCGCACTCTATACGGCTTTGAGCCAGAGACTCATTAATTCCCCAAGTTTATGCTGCCCCATAGGCTTTGCAGTTTTGCGCTGACCGATAAGCCAGGCTGGATTGTGGTGGCTTTTAACCAAGGGGTTGCCCTGTATCAGTTCAACTCCGGGGAATTGGTTGGCCAGGCCTGAGCCCGCAGACGGACCCACCAGATTGAATGATGGCCGTGTCTATGAAGCCGGCAGATTCTGGGGCGGCTCTATTATAGAAGGGCCGCTACGGAATCTGTATCTGGCAGCCTGTACAGCCTCACTCAAGGTCAGTGCCGGTCCCATCGCGATTGTTACAGTATTTTCAATGGGCTGGCATAGAGTCCGGATAATCCCTGGCTCTACTGTGTAGACTCTGTCCGTCATATTCTTATCGTCATGCCTTTGACCTGGCCTCGGACGCTCAGGGGCCAGTACCGATGTTTGTCGCTACTCCAGCAGATATTTGTCCCGATGGCTCGATTGTGGACAGTCATGGCGGTGTAGGGAAAGCAACACTGGAAGGAAGCAAACCATGGCTGACATTGAACTGGAAAGCAGCGTAAAAAAACGTTTGGTGAGCCGGTTGCAACAATACCTGGAAGATGAACTGGAGTTGGATCCCGGGGAGTTTGAAACTGAGTTTTTGCTGGATTTTGTTGCCAGAGAAGCGGGCATTTACTGGTACAACAAAGGTCTGGAAGATGCCCGTGATCTGATGATAGGCAAACTGAACGATAGCCTGGACGAAGCCGCCTGGGCGATTGATGAGTTGATGTTGACGGAGAGCAGTTGATGGATGTGAGCCACGAGCAGAACAACAGCCGGTTTGTGCTGACGCTGGATGGCCATCTTGCTGAGCTGGAATATCGACTGAGCGGGCAGGATGTGGACTTTAGTCGTACCTTTGTACCGCCAGAGCTGCGCGGTAAAGGCGTGGCGGAAAAGTTGGTCAGGGCAGGTCTTGCCTGGGCCAAAGAGCAGCATCTGAATATCAGTGCCAGTTGCTGGTATGTGCAAAAATTCCTGAGATGATTCAGGCGGGATGACTCACTGCTTGACTCAGCTTTTTGTCGAAATTTTTTGACTCGGAGCCTTTGAGCTTAATCTGTTGGATTTAGCCTTGTGAACTGATTTCTTTTAGCTTAGCCACCATGGCCGCATTATGGGGAGTGGCTATCCCCAGCGTTTGGCCCCGGCGAACCACAAAACCATTGATGGCATCGATTTCAGTTTTCCTGCCGTGGGCGACATCCTGATGCATGGATGAGAAATTGTTGGCCGTCAGCGCTATCACCTGATACACCTGCGCCAGTAAAGCTGACTCATCCAGTGTTATTCTGTCGGCAGCGGCGGTATTAACCAATTCTGCCACTATGGCTTGAATCGTTTTGCTGTACTCTGGGCCTGCCAGCTCACCATTGCGGCAACGGCGAATGGCTGTCAGTGGATTGATAGCCGCGTTAGCAGCCAACTTTTGCCACAGCGCCGCCAGAATATCCTCCGTCCACGCTGTATTACCTATGGCTTCCAGCAGTGGCTGGACTTTGGCTTTGCACAGTTCAATATCTCCGCGCAGCAAACCTATCTGAGTCAGCCCCTTTCCGGTATGGCGCACATGCCAACTGCCCTGTGCAGAGGCCTCGCGCAGGGCTCCCTGATAGGTGGTGCCCAGCAGCAAGTCCCGCCCTTCCAGCACTGACTCAAGCTCAAGGTGAGGGCCCATGCCGTTGTGCATCAGCAGTATGCTGCAATCCATTGGCAAGGCGGGCAGCAGCGGCAACACGGCATCCATGACCTGATAAGCCTTGACTGTGACGATAAGCAGGCCGATATCACTGAGTTTTGCACCGCTCAGCGGACAGTATTGCGGGGAGAAGCGATGATGCTTGCCATCAAGAGCGGTATGTTCAAACCGGGCTGGTGCAGCACCTCGTCCCAGCAGGACTGGATTGTGCTGGCGCAGTTGCCAGCAAAGCAACTGGCCGATGGCACCGGCGCCTAAAATACCAATACGCTCTGTCATTGATTACGGCTAGTTCTGAGGCGGCAGATAAAAGGTAGTCGTGCAAATAGCCAGGCCAGCAGATAGAAGAGTGCCACCCCAACCATGTCGGCCACGAAGTCGCTGAATGACGCGCTGCGATAGGGCAAATAAGACTGTACCAATTCGATGGCGAAGGCATACAGTGCCATCAGTGGCACCAGCACATGCCAGCGCAGACGGAATGCCTCAAAAGTGAGCCAGGACAATAACAGGAAGCTCCCCAGATGGCCGACTTTATCCAGATTGGGGATCCCCTGAGGATAAGTCGGGCGGGAAAACACCAGATAACTGACGACCAGCAGGGCAGCCAACAATGCAAATTGGAAAAAGCGACTTTTTGAAAACACAGTGACAGGGTTTGAGGGAGCCAATGCCGTCCATAATAGGCAATGCTGGCGGCCTTGTCATCAACCGCCACTCTGCAAGGTGACCTCAGGCATGGTAAAATTCCGGGACTGTTATTTGAATTGCTTAAGGAAGGGATGAGATGCCTTCATTTGATATCGTATCCGAAGTGGATGATGTAGAACTGCGTAATGCGGTGGACAACACCAAGCGCGAATTGGATTGTCGCTTTGATTTTCGCAATGTTGAATTTGAAGTGAGCTATAAAGATCATCAGGTAAAGCTGAGTTCTGAATCTGATTTCCAGTGCCAGCAGATGGTAGATGTACTGCGTACCCAACTGGTTAAGCGCAAAGTAGACCCAGCTGCCATGGAAGTGGAAGACAAGGTGATCCATACCGGCAAGATGTTCACTCAGGTGGTGAAGTTCAAGCAGGGTATCGAGCAGGATGTTGCCAAGAAACTGGTGAAGATGATTAAAGACAGCAAGATTAAAGTGCAGTCTCAAATCCAGGGCGAAGAATTGCGGGTGACCGGCAAGAAGCGTGATGACCTGCAAGCTGCCATGACGCTGGTGCGTGAGTCCAACCTGCAGCCATTTCAGTTTAAGAACTTCCGGGATTAATTCCCCTGAAAGCTCAACAGCCACCTTTCGGTGGCTGTTTTGTTTCTGCCTGCTGCAGGCTGACACCGCTCAGTCGCCGCAATCTCTTGGCTTACTCTTGCCTGCTTTACTGCTGGAGGTTGTCCAGGATTAAATTCAGGTTAATCAAATCTTTCGCATTACTTTCAATGGATTAACCTGGGTGTTAGTATGCGATCCACACTTTTGCAGGAAGGATCCCGCTATGTTCCTCGACTACTTTGCCCTTGGGCTGCTGGTGTTTGTCGCACTGGTGATCTTTTACGGCATTATCGTCATCCACGACATTCCCTATGAGATCGCCAAAGAGCGTGACCACCCTCATCAGGACGCTATTCACCACGCCGGCTGGGTGAGTTTATTTACTTTGCATGCTATCTGGCCTTTCCTGTGGATATGGGCCACGCTGTGGCGCAGGGAGCGGGGCTGGGGGTTCCAGAAACTGGAGCAGGAGCAGCACGATACCCACCACAGGGTGGAGATATTGATGGAGCAAGTGGAGCTGTTGCAGCAGGAGGTGGCCGCACTGAAAGGCGAGCCGGTCAGAGCTGTGTCTGCTGAAGCGGCGCCTGGTAAAACTCAGGCAGAAGCGCCTGCGACTGATGCCAACAAGCGGGAGGATAACTGATGGATCTGTTACTCATACTCACTTACACGGCAATCTGTATCGCGGTCTTCAAGGTATTTAAAATCCCCCTCAACAAGTGGACTGTGCCCACTGCTGTGCTGGGGGGCGTGGTGCTGATTGGCACCCTCATCCTGCTGATGAACTACAACCATCCCTATACCCAGACGGGTAATCAGGTTTTTACCGCCACGCCCATTGTGTCGGGAGTCCGTGGCCGGGTGATTGATGTGCCGGTGATCCCCAATCAGCCTTTGGTGAAAGGGGAGGTGCTGTTTCGTATCGACCCTGTGCCTTTCCAGGCTGAAGTGGATCGACTGAAGGCCATGGTGAAGGAGGCAAATCAGGGGGCGCTGGGGCTGGAAGCTGTGCTGCAGGAGGCCCAGGCTGCCAAAGAGCAGGCGGTGGCTAATCGCGACAAGGCCGAGCGTGAATACGACAGATTCAAACGTGGATATGCCAGCGGCGCCTTTACCGAGCAGCAACTGGATACCCGTCAGCAAAGCTATAAAGTGACAGAAGCTCAGGTGGAAGTTGCCACCCAAAAGGTCGCTCAGGCGCAGTTGGCGCTGGACTCTGAAATTGGCGGTGAGAACACCACCGTCGCCGGGTTGCTGGCACAATTGCGGCAGGCTGAGTTCAACCTGGCGCAAACAGTTGTCCGGGCGCCTACCGACGGTTATGTCACCCAGGTGGCGCTGCGCCCAGGCATGATGGCTGTGCCCCTGCCGCTCTCTCCAGTGATGACCTTTGTTCACGCCGAAGAGCGTCTTTATGTAGCAGCCTTCAGACAGAACTCTTTGCAAAGGCTGGAGACGGGCTTTGAAGCTGAGTTCCTGTTCCGCGCTGTGCCCGGTCGGGTGTTTAAAGG
>JAJNAU010000023.1:7618-29162 GCA_021462625.1 Shewanella sp. | reverse complement strand
AATAAGTCCCGTGGGTGCTCTGCCAGTGATGACAGCCCCGAGATGCGCGACGCAGCTCGACGTTAATGGCCTGAGTCCTTAGCGAGAGCGGCAACAAAGCAGATAGGTCTGTCAGCATCGCCCTTCGGGGCTTTCGAGCAAACACGATTGCTGTGGTATTGCGCGTTGAAAGGCAACCCGCCTTGCTGCAGCTGAATACCTTGAACTCGAATTTGCCCGTAAGCCAGAGCGGTGTAAGGACTTGTTTGCACCTTCCTTAATGCCAGTGGCCTGAACAGCCGCTGAACCGCAGGTTGTATGGGGCAGCGGTGATTGCGTTTCGTCATAATCAGATGCCGCTGGCCTAGTTTTCCGGCTAAGAGGCGGTCGCCCAAAGCTATGAAGAAGGGCTATGATGGAACGTCTTGAAAAACATGCGCTGGTATAAAAAGGTGACTGCGCGACAGACATTGATGAGCGCAGTCACAGGCTGGATTTACTAATTTAGTTTACGCAGGCGGGTGATACCTTCCACCCACCAGACCGCCGAGAGGGTAAACAGCGCCACTGCCGACATGATGCCGGCCAGTCTCAGCCAGGGCGCGTCCATGGCGATACGCATCTGCACATAGTCATAGCCACTCACGCCCCAAATGCCCAACGCAGCGATGACTAATGTCAGTTGCAGTACACGATAAGCTGCCAGTTTTGGAAACAGCAGCAAGGCAGGCATCAGTGCTGTCGCCACGCATAACCAGGTATCACCAAAACGCAGGAAGTGGGCGCCGATGAGCCAGAACGCCAGGGCAACCAGAATAATTCGCCACCACATGAAATAGCCTCCATGAATATTTGACCGCAGGGTAGCAAATAGTAAAGATGCTTTTAGGTTGCCAGTTCACATATATGCAATCTTCTTATTAAGAAACCAGTAAATTAGCCAGAATTGTGATGGCGACAATCATAAACACCAACCCGGAAAGATTATTGATAAAGCAGCTTCTTGCCTGTATCCAGGGTGTTAACCCGCGGCTGGTCAGGCCAACTGCCAGCAGGGTGAACCACAACAGACTGAGACTGAACATCAGGATGCAGATCAAAAGCTTATCCAAAAATCCAGCATCAGCACTGACGAGTGTGGAGAACAGAGTCAGGAAATACACCAATGCCTTGGGATTAAGCAGATTGGTATAAAGCCCCTGTATGAAGTTGTTTTTGCCGGGTAATCCCACTGCCTTAAGCGGTGCATCACAGACATTGGCGCGTTGCCAGCCGGCCTTCAGCATTTGTAATCCCATCCAGCCCAGATAACTGGCTCCGAGGATTTTCACCAGAGTAAACAGCGTCGGGCTGCTCTGGATAAGCAAGCTGATACCACTGAGACTGGTCAGCGTGTGGATTAAAATGGCCACACTGATGCCAAGTGCTGTTGCCAATGCGGCACTGCGCCGGACTGTGGCTTTGTTGAGCATCAGCGCAAAGTCGGGGCCCGGGCTCATGAGTGCCAACCAGTGGATCCCCGCAAGAGTAATAACCAAATGAGTTTCCATATTTTTTATCCACACACCACTTTTAGGTATACCGAAAGCGACAAGGTAACAGCCTGTTTGAAGGCTTTGTTTCAATGTGCTTGATTATAAAGCCCTGCGAGCAGGCCAAATCACACAGACGTTCAGTCATGTTGAGGCGTTTTGCCCTATTCCAACCTGAATCGTTGCAATAGGCAAATCGTTAAAATTCGGGGCAGAGATTTGAGCATAATGAAATTGCAGCATGGCAATCGTCAGTAAAAGCTTAAGTTTCTGCGGCTGTTAACTCATAATAGTCGCAGCGAATATTGGTGTTAATCAGTTTGGAGTGTTGCCTGTGAAAGGACATATTCTCAGTGAAATGAAAGTACAGCCCAGTATTGACCCTCAATTGGAGGTGCGACGCCGGGTGAGTTTTATCAAGAGTAAATTACATCAGGCCAACAGCAGGACACTGGTGCTGGGGATCAGCGGCGGGGTGGACTCTTCAGTCACTGGTAAATTGTGTCAACTGGCGGTGGATGAATTGAACCAGGAGCAGCAAAGCAACGAGTATCAGTTTATTGCGGTGCGCCTGCCTTATGATGTGCAAAAAGATGAGAATGAAGCCCAGATGGCATGCTGCTTTATTCAGCCAAGTCGTCAGGTTACGGTGAATATTCATGCCGGCGTGGATGGCATCCATTATGAAACCCTCAATGCTCTGAGTGACACCGGTATTGATGTTAAACCCCAGGTGAATGTGGATTATGTCAAAGGCAATGTAAAAGCCCGTATGCGGATGATCGCCCAGTACGAACTTGCTGGCCTGACCGGTGGTTTGGTGGTTGGTACAGATCACAGTGCCGAGAATATCACGGGTTTTTACACCAAGTGGGGCGATGGTGCCTGCGATCTGGCACCCTTATTTGGCCTGAACAAACGTCAGGTTCGTCAGTTGGCGGCTTATCTGGGCGCGCCTAAGGTGCTTATCCATAAAGCGCCGACGGCAGATCTTGAAGAGGACAAACCGCAGCTGGAAGATGAAATGGCGCTGGGACTGACCTATGAACAGATAGATGATTTCCTGGAAGGCAACCCCGTGCCTGCTGAAGTGGAAAAGCGCCTGATCAGCATTTACCTGGCAACCCAGCACAAACGTCAGCCTATCCCTACCATCTACGACTAAAACATCCCGGTCGCCCGTTGACCAGGGTCTGTTGACCACAACAGGTCAACAGACCCTAATTTCTGACTGCAAGTTATTTCAAAGATGTTGGCCTCGGGGTGGGCGGTGCTCAAGTGCGAATCGGGTTAAAAGTCAGTCACTGCCCCTTTATTGGCAAACCAATACTTGCATGGTAAGAGTATGATTTTGAACTGCTTAATCTGGTCGATTTGTGCTCCAAGGCAATTTAGCGGCGCCATTGAGCATGTGAAGTTCAAGCCGGGAGATGAACATTGGGCAGGCATAGTTGAGTAGGTTTGCATCGAATTTACTTATAATACCTGCCCAGGACGACATGATGCTTTTTGAACTTATATGTCCCACGCACTAAGCCCGTTGCTGCCCAGTGACTTAAAAGCCTTGCTGGAGCAGGCCAGAGTGCGCAATGAAAGCCTTGGTATCTCCGGAGTATTGCTGTATTAGTCCGGCTCATTCGTTCAGTTGCTCGAAGGGGAGGAGCATGCTGTGCGGGAACTGTATGATAAAATCAAGTGCGTTCCCTGCCATTCCAAAGTTACTCAGCTGTATGCAGGGTATCTACTGGAGCGACATTTCGCCGACTGGAGCATGGGGTTTGTCGATACCGACAGGCTTGATGGTGAGTCGCCTGTTGGCCTGTCGAACATACTGGCTTCAGACTTTGATGACAGTAAGTTGCAGTCGCTGAAAGCAGCATCTGTGGATATCCTGCTGTATTTTAAACAGCAGTTCTAAGCGCACTCTTAAACATCAGTTTTGCACTATGGCAGCCAGCGCCTCAGAAAGCCGGGGATAGCGGAAGTTGAAACCCGCCGCCAATGCCCTCTCTGGCATAACATATTGTCCCTTGGTAAGCAGCATCGCCTGCTCTCCCAATAAGCTGTTTAACACCCACGCTGGTGCCGGCACTATGGCTGGCCGGTGCAGCGCCTGTCCGAGCGTTTGTGTAAACTCTCTGTTGCTGACTGGACCGGGAGCAACGGCGTTGTAGATCCCCGCTACTGTTGGGCTTTTCAGCATGAATTCCAGTAAAGACAACAGATCCTCAAGATGGATCCAGCTCATTCCCTGTTTCCCGTCACTAATGGGGCCGCCCAGCCCAAGTTTGAACGCAGGCAGCATTTTGGCCAGCGCGCCTCCCTGAGAGCCCAGCACAATGCCAATCCTTGGAATACATACCCGGGTGTGTTCATTGGCGGCGCTTAGGGCCAGTGCCTCCCACTTGGCACAGATCTCATGGGCAAAGTCGGGGTTGGGGATAGACGACTCCGTCAACGCTTCAGTATTCCTGATCCCATAAAACCCTACGGCGGAGGCGCTGATAAACACCGGAGGTGGTATATCTGATTGCCGGATAAGCTCCGCCAGTTGTTGGGTGATATCCCAGCGACTGTGACAAAGGCGCTGTTTTTGCGCCGGGCTCCAGCGCTTGCCAACTATCGGTTCACCGGCAAGGTTAATGACGGCATCTATGCCGTTAAGATCTGACAGGGAATCGAGATTGTCGGTGAAGCTGCAATGGGGATGGCGCAGAACCCGGGCCGCCTTTTGAGGATTTCGGGTCAGGATAAGCAAGGTGTGCTCGGGCGCCAGCCTGGATACCAGCGCCTGACCGATGAACCCAGTTGCCCCGGTAATCAATATATTCATAACAGAGTGGCTCCTTTATATTCTGTACAATACCTTCACGGCAGATAGCGGGATCAATTGTATCTGGTTAATTCACTGATTTATGGGCAGTGTATTGAGTATTGCCGGTGTTGGCCAGTCTCCATTATAAGACGAGAAAGAGGTTAGAAACGAAACGCCTGCAAGGCGTATCGCTGGCATTCCTGGTGATTATTCTGGCGGGAGTTAAAGCGGAGAGTACTATAGTGGCCCTTTCGTCCTGTCAGCGTTTATTGCGGTGATCTGCAACCCGGTCATCCAGTGGTTGGTGCACCAGCGTATTCTCAAAGTGTGGCTGTGTCGCTGCTGATGCTGTCGGATCGGGTTGACAAGTTACTACCGTGCCCAGGATAACCCCTTGAAACCTGGTTTGAATGCCCCCTGGGCGTGCGAATGTGATATCCTTCGCGCCATTACTGGCCATGGTTACCATGGCCTTTTTATGGTTGGATAATATGCAAGCGTTTATTGAATATCTGGACACAATCTCAATGCCGGCGGATTCCTGCCGCTTGTTTCACGGCCGGGGCGGGCATTTTATGGGCTCTGGGCATCTGTGTCTTGACTGGTTTGATCCGGTATTGCTGTTAACCAGCTTCCGTGAGTTGTCGGATCAGGAATTAGCGAATTTACATCAGGACCTTGAGTGCTTTTGGACAAGAGTTGCAGCGCCGCGGCCGTTTAATCTGGTATACCAGTATCGGGCTGGCGGACAAACCCAAACCCGGTTGCTGGCCGGTGAGGTGCCGGAGCGCCATGTAGTAACAGAAAATGGCTGTCAGTTTCTGGTACACTTGCTCAGAGGTCAGAATCATGGCCTATTCCTGGATATGCGCGGGGGACGAAAGTGGGTAAAACAGCATAGCCAGGGGAAGCGGGTGCTGAATCTGTTTGCTTATACCTGTGGTTTTTCTGTCGCGGCGATGGCCGGAGGAGCACAGGCGGTGATTAACATGGACATGGCCAAAGGGGCGCTGTCCGTGGGCAAGCAAAATCACCAGCTCAATGGTTTTGTTAAGGGCGTGAGTTTTCTTGGGCACGATATTTTCAATTCCTGGGGCAAGCTGCGAAAACTCGGTCCCTACGATCTCATCATTGCCGACCCTCCAAGCAATCAGAAGGGCAGTTTTGTCGCCACCAAGGACTATCGACGTTTACTGCGTAAGCTGCCGGAATTGCTGACATCCGAAGGCGAGCTGCTCTTGTGCCTGAATGCCCCTGAGCTATCCACTCAGTTCCTGCAGGATCAGGTTGCAAGTGCGGCTCCTGAGCTGGAATATCTGCAGCGTTTGGCCAATCCCCCTGTATTTGCTGATGTTGACGAGGAAAGATCGCTCAAGGTACTGAAATATCGTAAGCCGGCAGCAGAGTAAAATTTGAATTGTAAATCTGAAAGGCTTTCACGTTATTCGGTATGACTCAACTCAACATCAATTGGTTAGGTGTTTTTTGCGATTATTTGTATACCAAAACTGAAAGTTTTCTGTAATTCGTAACAAGCCGGTGATAGACTGTCTCGTGCTGAGATAGATATTGGTGTGAATTAACAGAGCAAAGTGCCAGGAAATAATAGGTGCGCCTCTGTTCCCGACGAAGTATGGAGTTGAGATGGAAATTCAAGAGTATGAAAATGCCTATTACCAGGTGCAGGATGACGTGATTGAATCTTTGCCTCTGGAAATGGACGAAGAAGCATTTCTGGATTAAATCCTGATGATCAGGCTCTGTGAGCCAGCTTTATCTGTTTTGCCCTAGCAGAACAAGTATAAAAAACAGCAGCCATAGCACTGCTGTTTTTTATTGCCTGATACATGACTGGATCAAAGGTCAGCGCATTTTTTCCGGTACGATTTCGGTGATTACCCAAACCCCTCTACGTTTTTCCAGCCTCAGGGTTCTGTCATCCTTCCACTTCTGACCATTTCTCTGGCCCGTCAGTTTGGCAACCACTGTGGTGGTATCGCTGAATTTTCGGAAGAAATCCAGATCCACTTCCAGGATCTCGACAGACACATCTGTCATGGGAAGATTGAGCATATGGCGCTGTACCGAGGAGGCGATACGATAGTGCTGCAATAACTCTGCAATGGAGGGGGCAACATACTGTTTTGCTTTGTTGACATCGCGGTCAACATAAATGGCTTTGAAGAAGCCTCTGGTGGTCAATTCCGGAGTGCTTGGAGGGCCCTGAATATTGTCGGAGCAGGCAGAGCTGAAAAGGGCTGCGACCAGAGTGCTCAAAATCAGAATAATACGCATAATTTTCCATGTGTTATAAATTCATCCTGAGTTCCAAGTATTATGAGTTATGGATGATTGATCAAGTTGGCCGCAGTATCTACCTGTGCTGAAGATCGCATATTGATTACTAGAACTTGACAAACCAGGGCGGTAACAGGATTCTGAAGGGCCGTCCCTTGATAGTTATCCACAAAATCTGTGGAAAACTATGTTAACGACTCCGTCTGAGTTGATAACCGCATTGAAAATAAAGAGATTTTTTATCTGTTTATTTTTGCTTCTATTTGATTTCCCCACACGATAGATGCTTTTTGGCCCGGGATCAAAAAATCAGATCTGATCGAAAAATATCCTCAAATATCAATCCTAGGGACTTGGGCTAACAGTTTTACCGCCACCGGTATGTCGAATTGCTGATCTTATTGCAAATGCTTTAAGCCACTGCAACAGGCAACAGGCAACAGGAGCGGTGAGGCTGTTTTGCCTGATGTGTCCAACCAGCTGCCTGGGATCTGGCATCTAAGCAAATACACCTCAACAAAGCATAAAACGCTTTTAGCCCAGCCCTATGGGCAGCGCACAGACCTAAACTGCCGGCGAAGACGTTGCGGGCATAAAAAAACCGGTCACAAGGACCGGTTTTTTGAGATCAGATAGCTGCTCAGTTTTGAGTAGCCTGAATGGCTGTTAGGGCGATAGTATAAACGATATCGTCAACCAGCGCACCACGGGACAGGTCGTTAACAGGCTTACGCATACCTTGCAGCATAGGACCGATAGAGATCAGATCTGCGGAGCGCTGTACCGCTTTGTAAGTCGTATTACCTGTGTTCAGATCCGGGAATACAAACACAGTAGCCTGACCGGCAACAGGGCTGCCAGGAGCTTTTGAGCGGGCAACGTTTGGCATAACTGCGGCGTCATACTGCAGTGGGCCATCGATAGCCAGATCCGGACGCTTCTCTTTGGCGATACGGGTCGCTTCACGTACCTTATCCACATCGCTGCCCTGACCTGAGTTACCGGTAGAGTAACTGATCATCGCAACGCGAGGCTCGATACCGAAGGCGGTAGCTGATTCAGCAGACTGAATGGCAATTTCAGCCAGTTGCTCGGCAGTTGGGTCAGGGTTAATGGCACAGTCACCATAAACCAACACCTGATCCGGCATCAGCATGAAGAAGATAGAAGACACCAGGCTTGAACCCGGGGCAGTCTTAATCAGCTGTAGTGGAGGACGAATAGTGTTGGCCGTGGTGTTCACCGCGCCGGACACGATACCGTCAACTTCGTTCTGAGCCAGCATCATTGTACCCAGCACCATGTTGTCCTGCAGTTGTTCACGGGCAACCACTTCGGTCATGCCTTTGTTGCGACGCATCTCAACCAGTGGCGCAACGTAACGTTCACGCACCTGCTCTGGGTCAATCAGCTCAATGCCGTCACCCAGGGTAACGTTCTGCTGCTCAGCCACGCGATGGATTTCATCTGGGTTGCCCAGCAGTACGCAGTGGGCAATACCACGCTCAGCACAGATAGCGGCGGCTTTAACGGTACGTGGCTCATCGCCTTCAGGCAGAACGATGGTCTTCTTGGCTGCGCGCGCAAGCTCTGTTAGCTTGTAGCGGAATGCTGGTGGTGACAGACGGTGCTCGCGAGGCGAGTTCTGGGTCACGCTTTCAATCCAGCTATGGTCGATATGACCGGCGACATAATCCTGTACCAGCTCGATACGCACAGCATCGTCAACCGGTACTTCGTGGTCGAAGCGCTGAATGTTCAGCGAGGTTTGCCAGGTGTTGGTGTCTATCAGGAACACAGGCAGACCAGTTTCGAAGGCTTGCTCACACAGGGCCATCACTTCTGGCTCTGGCTCGTAAGAACCGGTCAGCAGCAGAGCACCAATCTTCATGCCGTTCATAGCTGCCAGACAGGCAGACACGATAACGTCGCTGCGGTCACCAGAGGTTACCAGCAGGGACTCAGGCTTGAAGTGAGAGATCATGTTCGGAATGCTGCGAGCACAGAAGGTCACATTGCGCAGACGACGGATGTTCATCTCGCCGGCATTGATGATGCGGGCTCGCAGGTGATTGGCCAGATCAGATGCACGTGGAGAGATCATTTCCAGGTTGTATGGCACGCTACCCAGAATGCGCAGCGGGCTTTGACCAGGCAGCTGGTACATGGACGCGGAGTTGAGACGAGCTGGCGCTTCGCGGTCGAACATATCAGTCAGATCAGGACGGGTGCGACCTTCGTCGTCGACCGGTGCACCGATCTTGTTGATAATGGCGCCGATCAGACGCTTGTTTTCGCTACCACCCCAAGAGTTGTAAGCGATTTCCAGACGATTCATTAGCGCAGTTGGGGAGTCGTTACCCGGAGTGGCTACGAAGATCACATCTGCATCCAGTGCCTTGGCGATGGCATAGTTTACGTCATCGGCAAAAGAATGGCTGCGGGTCTGTACCAGCGCTTCCACGATTAGGGTTTCGGTGTTGACAGCGCACTTAGACACGCGGGCAATGATCTGCTCCATCAACACATCTTCCTGCTCAGAGCGGATCAGAGCTTCGGCGTGATCCATAGGGAAGGGTTCGAGTGGGTTAACAGTAGGAGATTTGCTCAGGATAGTGGTTGAGCGCTCAGGACCAGTGTCATTTTGACGCAGCTGGCTGATAGGCTTGAAGAACCGTACTGTTACGCCGTGACGTTCCAGCGCACGTACCATCCCTAAGCTGACTGACGTCAAGCCAACGCCTGTGCCGATAGGGACTAACATTATCTTGCGGGGCATAGAAAACCTCTTGGTTTCAATGGCGACAGCAGCCATTAGGCTGCTGTAACAATTTAGCCTGCATCAAAGGCCGCCTAAGACAGCCAGTGCAGATTACTTGCTGATCAGACGGATAGCGTCTTCAGCAATCACCCATTCTTCGTTGGTTGGGATCACCACGGCAACAGGGCTGCCATCTTTAGTGATCACACCGCCGTTACCAAAGCGGGCAGCTGCGTTACGCTCTGCGTCAACTTCAAACTTGAAGATTTCCAGCAGGTTCAGTACTTTTTCACGGATCAGATTAGAGTTTTCACCGATACCACCGGTGAATACAACTGCATCCAGACGACCCAGAGCCACAGTGTAAGAAGCAATATACTTGGCCAGACGATAGCAGAAGATATCCAGGGCCAGAGTGGCGCCTTTGTGACCTTCGGCATAACCTTCCTCGATACCACGGCAATCGTTGGTCAGCTCGGAAATACCCAGCAGACCGGATTGCTTGTTCATCAGATTGTTCACTTCATCAGCAGTGTAGCCCAGCTGGTGGATCAAGTGATAAACAATGGATGGATCTATGTCACCACAGCGGGTACCCATGACCAGACCTTCCAGCGGAGTCAGACCCATAGAGGTATCTACTGACTTACCACCTTTCACTGCAGTCACAGATGCACCGTTACCTAAGTGACAAGTGATTACATTGGTGTCGTTCAGATCTTTGTTCAGTGCCTTGGCCGCTTCGCGGCTTACAAATAGGTGGCTGGTGCCGTGGGCACCGTAACGACGGATACCGTGCTCGCGGTACAGCTTGTATGGCAGCGCATAGATGTATGCCTTTTCTGGCATGCTCTGATGGAACGCGGTGTCAAATACAGCTACCTGTGGCAACTTAGGGAAAGAGGCCATGGCTGCACGGATACCGATCAGGTGAGCTGGGTTGTGCAGTGGTGCGAAGATTGCGCTTTCTTCGATACCGGCTAATACAGATTCGTTGATAACAACAGATTGGGTGTACTTCTCGCCACCGTGTACGATACGGTGACCAATGGCTTGCAGCTTGCTGGCCAGTTCAGGATGGGCGGCCAGGATTTTCTCTACGATGAACTCAACCGCTTCACGGTGTGCAGTGAAAGCACCCAGGGCAGATTCGCTCTTCTGACCATTTGCTTTCCATTTAATACGGGAGTCTTCCAAACCGAAGCACTCAGCTAGACCAGAGATATGGTCTTCGCCGGTGGCAGCATCCATGATTGCGAATTTCAGCGATGAACTACCGCAGTTAAGTACCAAAACCAGATTGTTGGACATGTTTAAAACCTTTCGCCATTGTGTGAGTGTTGCCACTCATTAACTCGGCCTTCCTGTAAGGGGAAAGCGCTGTATCAAAGCCCTGAGGGCAGTGAACCGCGGAAGTTGACATTGCACAATGCTTGGGGGCGTTCGCCGGCCTGTGCTATGTTAACGACAGCAGTTCAAATTTCTTGGTGTCTTTCTTGAGCAAACAACTCCTCAATACCATCAGCCTGGGTCAACGCTATATGAAGACCTGGCCCATGGTCAGACAGTTGGGATTGTATTTCCCCGAGTATCGCGTTATCCGCGCTACTCAACTGGCTTCCCGGTTAATGCCCGGGTTAGCCGTATTGGCCGCGGCAAGTCAGCTATACCTGCATGGTTGGGCGTTTTTGCCCCAGGCGCTTACCTTAGCCCTGTTCTTTTTCAGCCTGCCGGTGCAGGGGCTGATGTGGCTGGGATGGCGTGCAAACCACCCGTTGCCATTATCTCTGCTGGACTGGGGCAATCAACTCACTACCCAGCTCATGGCTATGGGCGTCAGTTGTCATCCCCTGGGCGCCAAAGCCTGTTATCTGGATATGGCGCATCTACTTAAAACTGCATTCGAACGACTGGATGCTAGCTACTGGGAAGAGCTTTAGCATCCTGCAGTCTGCCTGTATCAATAAATAGCGTTTATACCCATGTCAGTAAACACGGATTTAATGCGTTCCATGGTCTCACCACTCGGTGGCGATACTTGGTCGAGCTGATAGGTATCACCCAGGGTTTCCCACTTGTGTTTCCCCAGCTCGTGATAGGGCAGAAGCTCGATTTTCTCTACGTTCTTCATAGGCTTGATAAAGTCAGCTAGCATCTGTGCTGATTCGACATCATCTGTGTAGCCCCCTACGACCACATAGCGGATCCAGGTCTTCTGGTTACGCTTTGCCAGGTATTCGGCAAATTGTAATGTTCTGTGGTTGCTGACTTTGGTCAGAATAATGTGTTTGTCATCATTCATTTGCTTGATGTCAAGCATCACCAAATCGGTATTGTCCAGCAGCTGGTCGATCACTGGGGTGTGTTTGCGCACCATGCCATTGGTATCCAGGCAGGTGTGAATGCCTTCAGCCTTACAGGCTTTGAACCACTCGGCCACAAACTCAGCCTGCAGTATGGCTTCACCGCCGGATGCAGTCACGCCGCCACCGTTGGCATAAAAGCCACGGTAGGCTTTGACCTGAGCCATCAGCTCATCGACTGTGGTTTCTTTACCATCGTGCAGATCCCAGGTGTCACGGTTATGACAATACAGGCAGCGCATCAGGCAACCCTGCATAAAGGCGATAAAACGAATGCCAGGACCATCAACGGTACCGAAGGATTCGATGGAATGAATACGACCTTTAATCGTCATACAGGCTCCCAAGCACATGGCAACAACCGGACTGCGGCTGCTGCCTGAAAATCTGTAGAAATCCGGGATGGGTGACGGGGAAGAAATGAAACGTCCCAGCAAAGCAGTCAAGCCATCCGAATGGTATCCGGACTGCAGATACCGACATCCGCAAGCTGATGGGGCGGATATCGATTTCACAGTATTAAACCGATTGCATTAACTCTCTGCTGAGAAAAAGCTGATGCAATGGGTTGAAAGCAGGTTGTACCGACAATGTCGGTACAACCTTGATTTCAATCAGTGATTACAGAGACTTGGTGAAAGTACGGGTAATCACGTCACGCTGCTGATCAGGAGTCAGCGAGTTAAAGCGTACTGCATAGCCAGACACACGAATGGTCAGCTGTGGGTACTTCTCTGGGTGATTAACGGCATCTTCCAGAGTTTCGCGGTTCAGTACGTTAACGTTCAGGTGCTGACCACCTTCACGGTTCTCTTCGTGGTGAAAGTAACCATCCATCAGCGCAGCCAGGTTGGTACGACGAGAGCCGTCGTCTTTACCCAGCGCATTAGGCACGATAGAGAAGGTGTAAGAGATACCGTCCTGAGCGTGGGCAAAGGGCAGTTTGGCCACAGAAGTCAGAGACGCTACCGCCCCGTTTTCGTCACGGCCGTGCATTGGGTTGGCACCTGGAGCAAATGGCGCGCCGGCTGGGCGACCATCTGGAGTGGTACCCGTCTTCTTACCATAGACCACGTTAGAGGTGATGGTCAGGATAGACTGAGTTGGAATAGCGTCGCGGTAAGTCTTCAGCGAACGGATCTTGTTCATGAAGGTCTCAACCAGTTCACAGGCGATGTCGTCCACGCGGGCATCGTTGTTACCGAACTTCGGATATTCACCGGAGATTTCGAAATCAACTGCGATGCCAGCTTCGTTACGGATAGGCTTAACCTTGCCGTACTTGATAGCAGACAGAGAGTCAGCAGCGATAGACAGACCAGCGATACCACAAGCCATGGTACGACGTACGTCACGATCATGCAGTGCCATCAGGGCTGCTTCGTAGCTATACTTGTCGTGCATGTAGTGGATGCAGTTCAGTGCAGACACATACTGAGTTGCCAGCCAGTCCATCAGAGGATCCAGGCGAGCCATTACGTCGTCGTAGTCCAGGTACTCAGAAGTGATAGGGTCAGCTTTAGGACCTACCTGAGCGCCGGATTTCTCGTCAACACCACCGTTGATTGCGTACAGCATAGTCTTGGCCAGGTTGGCACGAGCACCGAAGAACTGCATCTGCTTACCAACAACCATTGGACTCACACAGCAAGCGATAGCATAGTCATCGCTCGCCAGGTCTGGGCGCATCAGGTCATCGTTTTCGTACTGGATAGAGCTGGTGTCGATAGAAACCTTGGCACAGTACTCTTTAAAGCCCTGAGGCAGCTGCTCAGACCACAGTACAGTGATGTTTGGCTCTGGGCTTGGGCCCATGTTGTACAGAGTACGCAGAACACGGAAAGAGTTCTTGGTAACCAGAGTACGACCGTCCAGACCCATACCCGCGATAGACTCAGTTGCCCAGATTGGGTCACCAGAGAACAGCTCATCGTATTCAGGGGTACGCAGGAAGCGAACCATACGCAGCTTCATGATGAAGTGGTCCATCATCTCCTGAGCTTGTTGCTCATTGATCACGCCGTTTTTCAGATCGCGCTCGATGTAGATGTCCAGGAAGGTCGAGGTACGCCCCAGAGACATAGCCGCACCGTTCTGGCTCTTGATAGCAGCCAGGTAACCGAAGTAAGTCCACTGGATAGCTTCTTGAGCATTGGTAGCTGGAGCAGAAATGTCATAGCCGTAGCTGGCAGCCATCTTCTTCATCTGGCTCAGTGCACGGTGCTGTTCAGCGATCTCTTCGCGCAGCTGCATGGTAGCAGACAGGTCTTCACCAGCTTCGAAACGAGGCTGCAGAGAAGCGAACTGAGCTTGCTTGTCCTTCATCAGGAAGTCGATACCGTACAGAGCAACACGACGGTAGTCACCAATGATACGACCACGGCCGTAAGCATCAGGCAGACCAGTCAGTACACCAGACTTACGGCAAGCCAGGATTTCTGGCGTATAGATGTCGAATACACCGGCGTTGTGCGTCTTGCGCAGTTCAGAGTAGATATACTTGATGTCTGCATCCAGCTCACGATCGTAGGCTTTACAAGAAGCTTCGATCATGCGGATACCGCCGTTAGGGATCAGCGCGCGCTTCAGAGGCGCGTCAGTCTGCAGACCAACGATGGTCTCCAGATCTTTCTCGATATAGCCAGGCGCGTGAGAAGTAATGGTAGATACTACGTCAGTATCGAAGTCCAGCGGGGCGTGGGTGCTGTTTTCGATCTTGATGCCTTCCATTACCTTGTCCCACAGTTTTACTGTGGCTTCGGTAGCGTCAGCCAGGAAAGACTCATCGCCTTCATAAGGAGTGTAGTTAGTCTGGATAAAGTCACGTACATTGACCTCAGTTTTCCAATCGCCGGAGGTGAACCCCTCCCAGGCTGTAGCAAACAGATCAGTTTTGTCAGTCATCGTACTCATACCTTCTTGTTGAGATAAAGGTGATTGACCTTGGGGAGGATCCTAACCGTGGGATTCGCGCCCTGGGTCAATATGGTGATCCTGCGTTGATACTGCCTTTCGGTATTGCCGAACCGGGTCAGGATCACACGCAAAAATCGTTTAAAAAAAATCTTTTCCGCTGACAGTCGACCTAAATTGGATTGCTCCTTCGGGACTGTCGCAAATTGGTAAGACCAATTAACCGTAAAATATATTAGCACAAGGCCTTGGGTGCCGCACCAGAAACACTATACTCCGCAGTCAAATTCCTTCGGTTTTGCTAGGTAAGTAGCAAAATTTTATTGTGCACCCAGTGTAAAAGTGTGATCTATGCCCACTTTGGGTAAATTTGGCGAGATTATTGCTCACATGAATAAGGAAAAATGCCGCATAAGAAGGTGTTAATTCAAGCAAAGTGTTCAAACATTCATCGCGTGGACATAAAAAAACCCGTTACAGCGCACTGTCACGGGCTTTGCAAATTTGACACAGGTATCAAAGCAGGGCGGGGATACCTTTGATCATACCCACAGCCAGCATGGCCAGCAGACAGACCACAAACGCCAGCCCCGGGATCACCAGTCTATCTGCGAACGACAGGGATTTTGGACGCTCTTTATCGCCGATCAGACCGTTGTTATCCAACAGCATAGTCAGTGCCCAGCCGAATACTGGGTTCACTACCATGGAGGCGAAGATACAAATGCCAGCAGTCTGAGAAGACGCAGTAGATTTCACCATCTGCATACCTGCTTCCAGCAGAGGCAGGAACACACCCACCAAAAGTGCGACGCTCATCACAGGTGCCCATACGGCAATATCCATCGGATACCCCACAGTGGCCACAATGATACACAGTATACCCAGCAGAATGCCGCCGGCAGGGATTGGACGCTTGGCAATCGCAGCAGGGATCATGTACGTCCCCCAGCTGGAGGTCACGTTACCCCCACCGAAGGCGGTACCCACGAACTGACGCACAGAGCAGCCGGCCATGGTGTCATCCACGTCCATCAATACCTTGTCGCTGCCTTTTGGATAGTTCAGTTCCTGGAAAATACGGTGACCCAGGAAGTCAGGAGACCACATGGCCACGGCCAGAATAGCGAACGGCAGAGAGGCAATAAAGTGACTTAGGGTTGGCATACCCAGCTTCCAACCAGTCTCGGTAGACCCCCACCAATACGCTGGGTTCAGGTTAGGCAGACCAGGTTCGGTGCTGAAGTGCAGCGGTGCGCCCATGGCCAATGCCACGACTACAGCCAATGCACTACAGGCCGGGATAGCCAACCAGCGCTTACCCACTTTAGCCAAAAAGGCATACAGCACCACGTTCAGGAACAGCACGGTGAAGCCGATGTAGCCCATGTTCAGTTCAGTGGACCAGTCCAGCAGGTTGTTGATCTGGCTCTGGGCACCCATGATGCCAAGGTAGACCAGCAAACCACCGGCGACCCCTTCACTGGTTAGGTTCACCAACCTAGAGCCGCCTTTGACCAGACTGAGCGCCATACCAAAGATGAAGATCAAAATCGCCAGTGCCAGTGGGTGACCACCGGACAGCGCAATCATACCGATCATCGGGATCATCGGACCATGATTACCCGCCAAATTGGCGCGTGGGTTCATGAAACCGGATACGAAAATACAGAACAGCAGGGCAGATACCCACATCTCAACGCGCACGTTTTCGATGACGAAGTCAGGGCCCAAGCCGAATGCAGAGGCATAGGAGGACATTACCGCACTGTACATCACGGTAATACCGATAGTGCCCGCCAAAGCAGGCACCAAATCTTCCCATTCGAATCGGAAATCGCGACCGGGAAGGTTAAGACGCCAGCGACGTGGCTTCATGATGGTCAGTTCATGATCCAGATAATCACTGCGGGATTTGAACTCTGATGCCGGGCGGTGGAGCTCCTGGTAGGACGCCTCCCCGTTGGCCGCCTGTGGCTTGTTTACTGAGTCAGACATAGTCTCTCATTACTCCGAAACAACAGCGTAAACGCTATGGTTAAAGTTGTTTTTTGCTTTTGAGTCCCTGAGGGTTAACCCGGTTTTCGGGCAAAGTGCCTGTATCGAAAGTAAGTTAACCTGGCTGCGTTAGGCGGAAAATGTAGCATAAGCTGCTAGCAGAATAAGGCCTGCAACGCCTTGCAGAAGAGTTCCATTTCAACACGATGAATTGGTAAGACCAATTTACCTTTCAGTATCTTACCACGTCTGGTAACACGACTCATCGACTATCAGTTTTCCTGAAGTAGGTTAACAACGGAATTGAGATCTGGCCAGCAAGTATTGAAGTATCGGCTAAATAACAATTGACGCAGGTGCAGGACTTATTCGCACCTGCCTTAGGCTTTGATGTGAACTGTGTCGCGTTTTGTTCTGTACGACGAGCGATGCCTGGCGCACAGGCGGCTGGCGGTTTCTGTTCATTTCACGTGTCGAACAGAATAACACCTTCCTTAGCCTGAATTTTCCGTTCAAAACTTCTCATTATTCTTCCCTCCTGCCACGGGCTATGCTGGCGCTGTCATTCATTAAATTTGATTCAAGGATATTCCTGACATGCAGCAACAGGCTGATATCAACTCCTGCGGTGGGGGACTGTCATGACAACCTCGCCGCAATTTTTGGCGCTCAACCTGTACCAGCAGGCTGAGCATTATGGTTACTCCAAAGTCGTTAAGTCTCCCCGGCACTCATTTGGCCTGGCTGTGTTTGCCGGCGCCTTTATTGCGCTAGCATTTGTGTTTTATGTGAATGTCACCACCGGCGCCGGCAACGCCCCATGGGGCATGGTGCGGCTGGTAGGCGGGCTGGCATTCAGTCTCGGTCTGATACTGGTGGTTATTTGCGGTGCTGAGCTGTTTACCAGTACGGTACTGAGTACTCTGGCCCGGGCTTCGCGGCAGATCACCACAGCGCAAATGCTGGGATGCTGGGTGAGGGTATACCTTGGTAACCTGATTGGCGCCCTAATCATACTGATGCTGATCATGACGGCTGGCATGCATGAACTGGATGGGGGCAACTGGGGACTTAATGCGTTGAATATTGCCCAGCATAAAATTCATCACTCCTGGCTGCAGGCGCTGGTACTTGGAGTGCTGTGTAACATGCTGGTGTGTCTTGGGATATGGATGACGTTTGCCGGAAAAGATGCCATGACCCGTGCCTTGCTGTTAATGCTGCCGGTTGCCATGTTCGTCTCCAGCGGCTTTGAGCACAGTATCGCCAACATCTTTATGGTGCCGCTGGGCATTGCGATCAGTCAGTTTGCCGAGCCGGCATTTTTCAACGCTCTGGCGGTAAGCCGCGAGCAATTTGCTGATCTAACCCTGATGAACTTCATCTTCAACAATCTTATCCCTGTCACCCTGGGCAATATCATTGGCGGTGGTGTCATCGTCGGTCTGGGCTACTGGATTATTGAAAATCACACTTCCACCAATAAAGTTTCACATTGAAAAGAGGCCGACCCTATGCTGAATAATACCCGGGTGATTGAACTGATGCTGGGCAATGATGTTACCCTTAAACCGGCACAAACCTTGACACAGGCATTAAGTGCCATGTCTGCGGTTAGCTGCACCCAAGCGCTGGTGATGGAAGACGAGCGCCTGGTTGGCTATATTCGCGCTCAGGATCTGCTCAGGGGACTGTGGTCCTGTGAATTTGATGCTGACAGTCAGCCGACAGTCGGTGCCCTGATGCAGACCGAGCTGCCCACGGTATCTGCGCAGGGAACCCTAGGGTCTGTTGACCTTTCATGGTTGAATTTTGCTCGTTCTAGACGCGCTTTAATCGCGACGCAAGGTGTGCCGCCTAGTGAGCCTAAGCAAATACCTTGCAACAAAGAGTAAAGCGCGTATAGCCGAGCCCTTCGGGCAGCGTTTGTCGTCGCTTTCTACTGCATTAACGCTCATTTATGTAGAACAACTACACCACAATCGCGTTGCTTTGTATAAAACAACGACAAAGTGCTGCAAAAACCATCTTCAAAGGTCAACAGACCCTAGGCCATCTGCTGGAGTCTTGGGTTGTGGATCGGGACAAGCTGTTTCCGGTCAATGAGATGGGCAGCCTGATTGGCTTCGGTTATCAGAGTTATGAAGAGCGCCTGCGTAAAGCCGCCAGTTCTTTGCCTGAGTTGTTGCCTGTGATGGAGCACGACAGATTGATCGGGGTACTCAGCCGTCAACAGGTTTGTAGCTGGGTGGCGGCGCAGCTGGGGTAAGCCGGGGCGAGGGCCTGTGAGTTTGTGGCAAAATTAAGGATAGCCTGCGCTATCCTTTTAATTGTTGTCATCATCAGATGACCTTGGGTGTCATTTGGGGTTTCGTTATTGCTCTGGAACTGCTTTTGTGCTGTTTTCAGTTCAGCGCGCCAGACGTTTGGCCTCATTGACTACCACATCACGCAGCGGATTTTCAGGTGCATCCTGTCGCCATACAAAAGCCAGTCTGCGCTTGAGCTGCAGCGACGGCGTTGGCAGGACAACCAATTCCCCACTTTGTACCTCCCGTTCTACATCCAGCCAGGGCAGGGCCGATAAGTAGCCGCCCTGTTTTACCAGCGCCTTGAGCACGTTCACCTGACAGTACTCTTTCCAGACATTGACTGTGTCAATGACGCCATGCACTGCCGTATCAAATACCCGTCTGGTGCCTGCTCCGGGTTCGCGCATCAGCCATTGCGCCTGTTGCAGCTGACTGGGGGTGACTTCTCTGCTGCGATAATATGGATGATGCGGGCCGGCAATGACAACCAGATGATCTTCCAGCCAGGGTAGGTACATCATGCGGCTGTCATCGCAGCGACCTTCAATAATGCCCAGATCATACTCATAGGACAGCAATCCCTGAATGACCTGAACACTGTTTTCTACTGTCAACGACAATCTGAGTTCGGGAAAATGCTGATCCAGCGCGGCAATCAGGTTAGGTAGCAAATGCTCGGCGACCGTTTGACTGGCACCCAGCCCCAACTTGCCACTCAGCAGATGCTGATCGTGCAGACCAAACTCAATCTGCTTGGCATCCTGCAACAACTTTCTAGCACGGGGCCTTAACCAGTGGCCCCAATGGGACAATACCAGTCTGTTACCCTGACGGGTAAACAGTAGTCGACCAAGCAGAGATTCTAGCTGAGACAAAGACATGCTGACCGCGGATTGTGTCATGGACAGCTTACGCGCGGCGGCGCTGACGCTCTCTTCTGAGGCGATGGCATCGAAAACGGCAATTTGTTTCAGTGAGTATTTCATAACATGCAGAGATTTCCCTGTGTGGGATGGGCGGGGTTGCCAGCCATCATAGGGACTTGAATGACATTACTCAAAAAAGCCTTCCATAAATTAGACCGGTTTCATGTTTACGTCTGATAGCCGTCATTGATGTCGCTGGGCGTGATTAAAAATGCTTATATAACAACATGATGTAAGCTGTGCTGATATAGATGTTCAATTTTATTTGTAGCGTGGCTTACTGCTGCATCTGCAGTGTTGCAGTTGTTACAAAGGACTAGGGCCATTGGCTGCAAACTGCGCCTTGTATATTCTGGCTGTAAACCTGCGCAGAGCACCCACGGGACTTATTCGCACCTTCCTTAAGCGAGGGTAGCAGGATTAAGAGATGAAGAAATCGAAAGGGACTGACAGTGTTAAGTTGAGCAGCGCAGAGATTGTCTGAGTAAAAACATCAGGGCGCTGAGCGCCCTGAGTCAATTCCATATCAACGGGTAGCGATCTGAGACCAGTTATCTTTGGCGCCGGGCAAATAATGCATCAAATAACGGAAGGATACATAGGCAACGACTAGGGTCGCAACCACCAGCTCGATCACCGCCAGCGTATACAGCGAGTGGGCAAAGGCTGCCATGCCAGCAAAGTGGCCTGCCCATACAGCACTTTTGAACAGTGCGGTAGCACCGATGACCATAGGGAAGGTGAAAGCTGCATAGCCGGGAGAGAATGGCAGCTTCAACAGATGGAAGAGGGCCAGATAAATCACCGCAGTCATCAGCACGGCCACCGACAGCAACAGACCAACCAAAACGATTGAAGGTTCCTGCACGACAGTCAGATAACCTGCCAGCGACAGACTTGCCGGTGCCGCCAGAATAGCAATGGTAGGTTTGGCAGCCTGAGGAACGGGTTCGCAGAAGATCAGACGGTACAGCATCACAGGCAGCATGATGAGATAAGCCAGCATGCCGAAAATCAGAATACCATTGGCCAGCCAGTTATAACCCTGGCCTGGAAAACTGACCGCAGCCACGATAATGCCGATAGGCGGCACGAACCAACTGGGAACCATATGATCCAGCTTAAAATCGATGGCACGGTAGTACACAAATGCTGACAGAAACACGATGTGAATGCCAATAGCACCCAGCCACAGGGTTAATCCAATTGCCGGGAAAAACAAGCCTAAGGCCTTGGAGATGATCATTAGTGCCATAGCAAATGTAGGAATAACACTACCGACCACTGGGTGAGTTAATTCCTGCCACAGTACCCTAGGGTGAATGATGAATTTGGCCACCAACGCCAGCAACATGATTGCGGCAATGGCTGCGCTGATAAGTTGACCTGCGCCGTGCAGACTGGTGGCAAGATTTTCCCAGGCCGAGCCCAGACTGCCGATAGCAAGGGCCAGTCCAGCCATCGGACTGGGAATGGAAGCGAGTTTGGTTTTCCAGGAAGAGGAGAGTGTTGTCATGGGGAAGCTCCTGAATCATTGACTATTAAGTTGAGCATCAGTCTGAACGCCGCTAGTGTAGGAGCAGGATTTGATTAAGAAAATATAAAATTAATTATCCTAATATTAAGTTTTCCTTACTCTCGCTGTTG
>JAJNAU010000023.1:0-7518 GCA_021462625.1 Shewanella sp. | reverse complement strand
GTCTGAACGCCGCTAGTGTAGGAGCAGGATTTGATTAAGAAAATATAAAATTAATTATCCTAATATTAAGTTTTCCTTACTCTCGCTGTTGTCTGTTGTCTGTTATCTGTTATCTGTTATCTGTTGTCTGTTGTCTGTTATCTGTTATCTGTTGCTTGGTTGGGGATTGTCTCCTGGAGCTAGGTGGAAGGGGGGCATGCCGCAGACCTGAAATACGCATAAATATGCATAGCGGGAAAGATTCACGGTGGGATAGATGTCGGGCCGGGGAGCTGCAGAACACTTCAGTGATGGTTTGGTGGATTCCAAAATCAGCGGGCTGGATCAAGGGACTGAATAAGGAGGTAAGGTTCTGAGTTGTGTCGAGGCGGACCACTGCGTAAGTAGGTGCAATAAGGCCGCTATTTACTTTAAAAATTCTTTTTTGAAACAGCTAAATACGAAAAAGCCCAATCGTGAGATTGGGCTTTTTCGTTGAATTTGGTCGGTATGAGAGGATTCGAACCTCCGACCCCTGACACCCCATGACAGTGCGCTACCAGGCTGCGCTACATACCGAGCTATACCGGACAGCAATTTGATTGGTGTTCCGATGTGGCGAACTTTAGCAAGCCCGGTGGGGCATGGCAAGTGCTGTGATAGATAAAGTTAACTGTTTGATTGGTTTCTAATCGTGTCAGCTGAATTTTGAACAGCGGGCCGAGGAAGGTGCAAACCGTTCCCGCAGCAAACAGCGCCTTGCATCTGCAACTGTAAGCTACGCAGAGCAGGCACAGGACTGATTTGTACCTTCCTTAGTCCTTGTACAGTCGCCGGCTCTCGCGCATCACCTGGTTCAGTTCCGGTGCGCTGAGCTTTTTGGGCAACTGCTGCTGATAGTCCACATCGTAGATATAGTACTGACCGTGGCGGTTGATCACCGTGATTTCATTCGGCTGATAGATGGCAAAGACTTTGTTGTCGCCAACATAGTTCCACTTCTGCTCATCCGGTTGCAGCAGCTGGCGACCAGCACTGTAATCCTTTGCCGGATTGGTGCAGCCTAGCACCTGAGTCATCAGTGTCGGTACCAGACCTGCGTGAGTGGTACGGTACTGAATATTGGCCGGTTTGCCGTCCGGCCAGTGAATAATCAGCGGCACGTGCACATTGGCCGGAGACAGATCTTGACGGGCATCGGAACTGTTACTGGTAAACACCTTGCCCTTGATACCAGTAATCACCACCAGAGTATTTTTGGGGAGTTTTTCCAGTGCCTGGGCCAGCAGTTTGTCGATAAAGTGCAGTGACTGGCGGTATTGATTAAACAATACCCGCTCAGCCGGTTTCATCGCGTCTGGTGCCTTGATGGTTTCCACGCCCAGAAACCCGATGGGCGTATCGTAGTTTTCCGGGGATTTTAAATCGAGTAGCGCAAACCAGGGACCCTGTTGTCCATGTCGCCATTGCTCGAAGGCTTTGGTCAGTTGAATGTCGGCGCGGGCGTTGCTGTCGGAATCATCGGCCACAGTGGGCGAGAAGTCCAGCATCATGGCATCGGGAGTGACTTCCTTCATGTCGGATTGGCTGATGAACAGCCCCATATGGTAACCCGCCTGCTTAAAGGTATGGGTTAACAAGGGCGAGGTCACACTGAAGTCCACCGCATCCTGATAGCTGCCCTGCAGACCATAAAGCAGAGAGAACATACCGGAGGAGAATTGATTTCCGCCGCTCAGGTGTTTGGTAAACAGCTGATTTTGTCTTGCGTATTCACTGAGAAATGGCATGGTGTCGGGCGTTACCATGTCATATCTCAGGCTGTCGATGGTGATTAGCAGCACGTTTTGTTTGCTATCGGCATGGCACTGCAGCGGCGATGAGGGATAGTGCAGTGTGACCAGCTCCGTCGGTTGATGCTTTTCTTTTTCGCCATCCAGGCCGTGACGGGCAATAAAGGTCCGCGCCGTTGCCGGATAAGACAGCGGATAGGTGTCATCAAAGCGGGTGATCTGGGTAATGTCCTTGGCATCGGCCCAGATATGGATCAGGTGGCTGGAGACAAAACACAGGCCCACGAATACCACCACCTTAGGACCCCAGTGTTTCTTCTGGATCCGGTCGATGCGTTTCCACAGGAAATTGGCAGCGGTGAGCTCAATTGCCAGAATGGCAATCGGCGTTGCAATATAGGAGCTGCCGTGCAGCAGGGTGCCGAGTTCGGCCCACGCCAGATCGAAGGCGAAGGGGCTCAGGTGCATACCATAGTCTTCATATACTACGGTGTCATACAGTAAGATACACAGGCTGCCCGTCGCGATGACGGCGGCATACCCCCGCAGGATCTTGGAATAAGGCAAAAGCGTACTGATGGGAAACAACAGTATCAGATAAACCATAAATGCCAGAAAGCTGAAGTGGGATATGGTACTGATGGCCAGATAACCCCATCCGGTAATTGTGTCCGGATAGCCTATGGTATCCAAATAACGGGCGCCTATCCCCATGGCGAGAATACCATTGAAGAAGGCAAACCAGTGGCCCCAGTTGACTAAGCGGGAGATCTTATCCCGGCTCATCTGTTTTTGTCGTTCTACCATATTGTCGTGTTGTGTCCTGAACTTCCTGTGTATCTTACGTTTATTCTTCCCTGTTATACAGAGAAGGCTCAGTTTTTAACAGACTGCTCCAGTGCGCGGGCAAACTGAGCAGCCACTTCACCACGGGATTTATCACTGACTTTGGTTTGCAGCAGATGGGACACACAGTTGCCCAGAACCATCAGGCTCAGATCGGTCGGTGCCTGATGTTTTTCCAGTACCATCAATAACTCAGCGATCAGGGATTCGACTTGGGTGTTGGTGTATTTTGATTGGATAGCCATATAAAAAATGATTCACAAAGGAAAGGATTAGCGGCATATAATAGCCAATTTCCTACCGTATCACTATCAGGGCTTATGAGTATTCAGATCGAACAGGCGATTATTCACGAAATTGCACAAAACAATGACGGCCAGTTGACCTGCCGTTTGCGTCCTCAGCCATTGCTGAACGGGTCTGCTGTACAAACCATGCTGGAAGAGCTGCACACCACTTACACCAACAAAAGTGGTAAAGGCTTTGGCTTCTTTGGCATTAACGGTGATGACGGTGAAGCCAATCCGGCGTTTTCTAAGGCGTTAAGCTGCTATCGCAATAACGAGATGGGCTTTGTGGAATTTTCCGTCGAGGCCGGCAAGTTGCTGCAGGAAGAGCTGGGTAAATATGACTTCAGCCAGGGCGGTTTTTTGTTGCTGGCCAGTTACACCGCGCTGGCGTCTGACTATCTGTTTGTTGCCCTGCTTAACGCCAAGTCGTCGATGACGGTACTGGATGATATGGAACTGACCCAGGTTAATTCGCTGGATTTGTCCAATATGCAACTGGCCGCCCGCATTGATCTGACCGAATGGCAGCAGGACAAAGAATCCCGCAAGTACATCTCTTTTATCCGTGGCCGCGCCGGTCGCAAGGTGGCAGATTTCTTCCTGGACTTTATGGGCTGTGTGGAAGGTGTTAATCCCAAGGTACAGAACAAGAGTCTAATGAATGCGGTGGAAGATTTTGTGTCTGGCAGCGAACTGACCAAAGAAGAACGTCAGCAGTGCCGCGATAAAGTATTCGAGTTCTGTGTGGAGAAGTTTAATTCAGACAATGACATTCAGCTTAAAGATCTGGCCGATGAACTGGCCGACTCGGGCATGGATTCGTTTTATGATTTCGCCACCGGCGGTGACTATGGGTTGGATGAAGAGTTTCCGGCTGATAAATTGACACTGCGACAGCTGAAAAAGTTTTCCGGCACAGGCGGCGGGGTCACTGTCAGTTTTGACGGCGGCCATCTTGGAGAGCGGGTTATTTATGATCCTGTTTCCGATACCCTGCTGATTAAGGGCGTACCGGCCAACCTTAAAGAGCAGTTGGATAGACGCCTTAAAGGCGAATAAGCCACGAATAAGCCACAAAAGTTAAATCCAAAGCCGCTGCAGTCAGTAATGCCACCCGCTTAAGAGCGAGTGGCATTACTGCTGAGCAGGGCTGTTCCATGTGATGCCGACTATTGGTTATCCTGCTGCTCAAGAAAGTCTTTAAATTCGGCTTCATAAAGATGAAACAGCACCAGAGTCACGGCAAAGATAATGGGCCCGTAAATCAAGCCAATCAGACCAAAGAGTTGCAAACCGCCCAGCAGAGAGAAGAATAGTATCAAAGTGTTCATGCCTGAGTTGCCCTGCATCAGCAGTGGCCGCAGGAAGTTGTCGATGGAGCCAATAACCACGATGCCCCAAACCACTAGGAATATCGCCCAGCCCCAATCGCCGGTGAGCGCCAGATAAACCGCAGCCGGCATCCAAATCAGTGCCGTGCCCACAAAGGGAATGAAGGAAGCAAAAGCCATCATAGAGCCCCAGAACAACCCAGGAAATCCGGCCAGTGCCATGACAATGCCGCCCGCGATTCCCTGGGCAATGGCGGTCAGGAATGAACCCAGAACCGCTGATTTGGCAACTTGCTCAATCTCATGAAAAATCAGATCTTCCTGGCTGCGGGACAAGGGAATGACGTGCCGCAGGGCGCCGATCAGCTTGTCGTTATCCCGCAGGAAGAAAAACAGCACAAACAGCATCAGCGAGAAGTCCACAAAGATGCTGGTAATGTCCCCGAGGAATCGGGTGCTTAGCCCAACTAATTCAGTACTGACATTAGTGGCGGCAGTGGCGGCTTTCTGGATCAACTCCTGAGGCTTAAAGCTGTCAAAGGGCAGCCACTTGTCGATAAAGTTCAGCAAGTTGTGTACCCAGGGATGATGCAATATCTCTTTGGCTTCACCGCTCACCAACCAGTGATAGGCGCTGTTGAAGAAGGTCAGCCCCTGATTGCCGATGGCAACAAAGGTCACCATCAGGGGAATGAGTGCGATAAAGGTCAGCAGGGTACAGGATAGTAATGCCGCGGTATTGGGGCTGTTTGGCACGTGTTTCTGGATGCGATTATGCACCGGCATAAACAGCAAGGAAACAATAAATCCCAGTATGATGGAACCCAGGTAGGGGGCAACAAGCAGGTAACAGGCATAGGCGGCGACAAAAAGTGCGAAGATCAGCAGCCAGTGCCTCGGTTCAGCTTTAAAAGGTTTGGTCACGTGTGTGTTTCCCGGTAATTCGATAAGCCTCAACAGCATAGCCTGATTTTATTCCCGGGTCATGAAATTGCTGTAAGCAGAGAAGGAGTTCTCCGTTGCGCCGGTATTTTGGCCCAAATACCGTGAAACAGGAAGCTTTTTGGTCGCCGAAGTCGCCCGTCCGGTTAACATGATTTAGAATGGCGGCACCGGCTTATCTTGATGAATGCTGCAGACTGTTTCTCTGCGCGGGAGTAAAAATGCAACTCTTTGTCAATGACTTAACCGTGATCGACTTTTCCTATCTGTGCCCGTTACGGGGGATGGTGGGTGAAAGCTGGATTGTGGATGTGCTGCTCGGTGGTGGTCTGGACGACCAGAACATGGTGCTGGATTTCGCAAAGGTAAAACGCACCATCAAGCATACAATCGATGAGGTGTGTGACCATCGCCTGTTGGTCGCTACCACGCATTCTGCAGTCACTTTGAGTCAGGCCGATGAGCGTGTTCGTGTTGACTTTGACTCCCGGGTGGGCAGCATGCATCTTTGTTGCCCTGCACAGGCCTTTGCCTTAATCGATACCGAAGTGATTGATTTTGATAGTGTGAATCAGTTCTTACTGGCGGCGCTCAAGCATGTGTTGCCCGGCAACGTTGAGCATATCAGTTTGACACTGCGCAACGAGCAGCCCCAGGCGTCTTACTATCACTACAGTCACGGTCTGAAGAAACACGGTGGCAATTGTCAGCGCATTGCCCATGGCCATCGCAGCCCCATCAAAATATTCAAAGATGGTGCGCCGGCGCCCGAGCTTGAAGCCAGTTGGGCAAAACGCTGGCAGGACATTTATCTTGGCACCGAAGAAGACAGGGTGATGATTGCTTCTCTGCCCTTCGCGGGCTCAGTCAGTGACGACAGCCACTGGGGATTTGACTATTTTGCGTCCCAGGGACAGTTCCAACTGGCCATGCCCAAAGCCGTGACAGAGATAATCCCCCATGACACCACGGTGGAACTGTTGGCTGCATACATTGCCGGTGAGCTGGCAAAGCAGCAGCCGGGCAGCCGGTTCAAGGTGATTGCCTATGAGGGTGTGGGCAAAGGTGCGATTGTCTGCGCCTTCCCTAAAGAGAGAGCAGGCCGTGGCGGGCATCCCCCGTGGTCTGTTGTTTGAGCTAAGCATTGATGGACAGACAGGAACAGGAGGTTAGATGAAAGTGAAATGGTTGCTTTTGGAACTGGTGGCACTGAGCTGCCTGACACTGCTTCAGGTACAGCAGGTTCAGGCTGCTGATATTCAGTTGCAGGGAGTATTACGTCAGGGGGCACTGATCCGGGCCAGTGTGCCGGTGGGCAGCCAGGTTACTCTGGACGGCAAGCCAGTGAAAGTTAGCGCCGCGGGTAAGCTGGCCTTTGGATTTGACCGGAACGCTCCGGCAAAACAGACCTTGAAGGTGACCTTACCGGATGGCGGGGTGGTGACCCGGGAGTTGACTGTTGCGCCGCAGCAGTATCGTATCCAGCAGGTGAAAGGCATTGCCAAAAAAATCATGCAGCCGAAACCCAAAGATGTCGCCCGCGCAAAACAGGATTCAGCCCAGGTGTCAGCCGCCCGGGCAACCGATTCTGCCCGGCAGGATTTCAGTCAGGACTTTATCTGGCCGCTTATCGGTCGCATCAGCGGCGTGTATGGCAGTCAGCGGGTGTATAACGGTGAACCGGGGCGGCCGCATTTTGGCGTGGATGTAGCTGCGCCTACAGGCACCAGAGTAGTCGCCCCAGCCGATGGTGTTATTACTCTGGCGGTACCGGACATGTTCTACTCAGGTGGCACCATGATCATCGACCATGGACATGGTGTCAGCTCTAGTTTTCTGCACTTGAGCAAGCTGCTGGTGCCGGTCGGCACTGAAGTGAAGCAGGGGCAAGAGGTGGCCGAAGTTGGAAGTACCGGCCGTTCTACCGGCCCGCATCTGGATTGGCGCATCAACTGGTATCAGATGCGACTGGATCCGACTTCTGTGGTGCCGTCAATGCGGTCTTTGCTGGCAGATACGCCTGCCAGACCTTAGGGGCTACTGACTTTAACTGATTATCTTTGCAGCAGTTTGTGGGTTGTTTATGCAAGGTAGAGGCTTCGGTGTGTAGCTGCCTATATGAGAAACCGATAACGCAGCAAAAAGAGGCCAAAAACGCTTTTGGCCAGAACAAAATATGACTACAAAGATCAGCAGACCCTAATGCAAATTTACTGATTTTACTGGAAAAAAAAGCCGGCACTTGATGCCAATACCGTTCAGTTAAGGCGAATATAAAAAGAGCTCTGCTAAAGCAGGGCTGTTTTTGTTTTTGAAAAGCAGTTCACCACGAAGCGC
>JAJNAU010000022.1:11728-29520 GCA_021462625.1 Shewanella sp. | reverse complement strand
GTAAACTGACCTGCATCTTGCTCTCCCTGTGTTACCTGGTCACGGCTTATAAGGATCACCCTGACCATGGCTTGTCCTCCTTGCCCGCCTGCGTAGCTGGCGCGAGATTATCCTTATTCTCCGGCTGTGCTGCCCGGGATTGAGGTTGACCTGGCTGCTCGGCAGGGGGCTGTTTTTCGGTCTGTTGCCTTGGCAGCACTGATCTAGGGATCTCAATTTCCTTGCTCTTTCGCTCCAGCTCTTCCAGTTTCGGATTAGACATGGTGCCACTCAGGCGGAAGCGAATTTCTGAAATCACCTCAATCACCGGCTCCAATACCTTGGTCAGGGCAAAGGCACCAACTCCCAGAGTCCAGGCACTGGTACTGAGCAGCACCACGGTGGGCACACTGGAAGCCAGCTGCGGCACAAAACTAATGTCATAGTTCAAGCTTTCGCTGCACAGGTCGGTATATCCCCGCACCTTGATATTACCCGCCACTGCATCCATCTCAGTATCTGTGGTTTTTAACACCCCGTTATCTATCTGCAGCGTACCACCAAAAGAATTGAAATACAGTCCCTTACCAAAGACGTCAGAGAAATCCAGCGACAACTTGCGCAGCAGTGAGTCCAGGCTGAACAGAGAGAAAATCCGCGCTCCTTTGTCGCTTATCTGCGACATGTGGCCCTTACCCAGATCGAACCTGACATCGCCATTGAAGCTGGCCACACTGAAATCATAAGGCGCGCCCTGCCAGTTAAGATTGGCCGTCAGCATCAGGGGCGATTCCTTTACCCCGGGGTCAATGCCCAGACGCTCAGTCAGAACATCGAATTTGTCTGCCTTCAGGGTCAGCGAGAGATCCGTCAGATTACGGCCATCGCCATGCAGCCATTTGCCTTTGCCGTTGAGCATCGCCACGGGCGAGCTCAGCGACAGAGTCTGGATCTCATACCCCTCAGGGGCTGGCGTCCCCTGGAATACCAAGTGGCCAAGCGCCTTGCTATCAAACCTGAAGTCATCCACGTCGGCCGCCAGCGGGGGCAAATGGATACTGTCTGGCGTAAGCTCATCGGTCTGCTGTTCATGCTCAAAGGTCGAAAGATACAGACGCGAGGCCACCAATTTGATGCCCTGGTTGTTCCAGTCAGGGTAAAAATCTACATGCCCGGCAAACTGCTGTGACTCTCCCTGCACCCGCCAGGCATTGTCGGTTGGCGCAGCGTTCAGCGTCACCTGAGTCAGCGTTTGCCCCAGTAACTGCAGCTGGCCAATCTCACCGGCGATACTCTGCAGCGGGGGAAACAGGGAAGATGATGCCTGAGCCTGCTTTTCAGCCTGTTTCTGCGCCTGAACCTGAGGCTGAGGCTGAGTTGTATCATCACCCGCAGTGGCGATGGCAATATCCGCTGCCCTGTCGGCAGCATGACTGTCTGGCAAGAAACTCTCGATAATGGGCAGCCACTCATCCATGTTCGCCTTACCAAGCGCCAGTTGGATATGCCCATGCTGTTTACTCAGCACATCACCGGACTGGAACAATCTACCCAGCAGCAGATCGTAGTGGGCAAGGCCCATCCGGGATCCACTGTTGAAGCTTCCCCAAAACTCCGCTTTTTTGCCAATACTGATCCCCAGATTAGTTTCCCGGTTATCCCCGACCAGTTCAATATTGAGCGGCAACTTGCTGTCTGTCTCTTTGGCAAAAGGAGCAGGCAGGTTCAGCGACACCCCTTTGAGATTGGAGGTAACCCCGGCCTGCAGCCGATAACCGCTGTCATCGAAGATCATGGTCAACTTACCATCCCAGGCTGCCCGCCCACCATAATAGTCACTCAGGGGGGTATCCAGTTGTGCAGGAAGTTTGTCCAGCTGCCACTGCCCGGCCAGCTTCAGATCCAGCGCATAATCACGGCCACGTGATTCGGTGTTGAATGTCAGCAGCAGTGGCTGTTCATAAAGTCTCGCCTGCAGATCGCTGGCAAAAACTTTGTCATTGTGAAAGACCACGTTACCGCTGACATGAGTCAGCGCTATGCCGGGGGAAGTCACATAAAGCGGGTTATCTTGCAGATGCACCGAGCCGAGGATCTGCTCGCGCGCACCTTCATAAAATGGAATGGTCAAATCCAGTTTGACCCCTATATTGCCACTGAGCTGCACCACATCCAGAGTGGAACCCACAGTATTTTTCAGTGGCGAGGCATTGATTACCGCCACCCCATGTTCAGCACCAGTGCGCAGATTGGCCTTGACCCCAAGCTCGGTTTTATCACCTATATCCGGAATAAAGACATGGGCACCTTTAGCGTTAACATTCAGCAGCTTGCCCTTTTTGACCCAGATATCCATGCGGGTATTTTCAAACAGGGCATACAAGTCCAGATCGGTCACCGCCGGCCAGTCAGACTGAAACTCATATTCAGCATTGTTCAGATGAAAACCCGCCTGAAATACCCCGCTGTGATCGTCATAGGGGAAGCGGGCCAATTCGCCCCTCCACACCACTCGGGCATCCTTACTTTCCCCTTTTATCAGGGCACCTGACAGGTAATCCACCAGCTGCTGACCCATGGCATCTATGGGGTAATAACGGTCAGCGTGGGCGGCATTCTTAATCTTCACATCGGCCGCAAGCGCCAGTAAAGGCGCACTTTCCAACTCCAGCCGGGTGTTGGCGACCAAGTGCAAATCGGCATTATCCAGCACAAGATTTGGCAACAGCAGCGTCTGGCTGAGGCTATCGAATTGACCTTTGAGTTCAGCGAGTTCAAAACTCAGCGGATGGCTGAAGCCACCGTTAAAATCGACGGTCAGCGGCTGAGTTGGCAGCTCAAAATAGAGCTTACCGTCCTGCCAGCCCAGGGTGGCATTCAGGCCAGACAATCCGGGCACGGAACCGGCAGCAGACCAATGCAGCTGATTGAGCGCCAGCCGCATACGGGGTGATTGATCCAGTGGCCAGTACAATGCCAACGGGCCAATCTCTCCCTGAGGCGCCATCTGCAGATACTGATGCAGTTTATCCAGCGTCACACCGGGAAGCAGCGGCAGTAAAGGCAGCAAGCGCTGTGCCAGCAATGGCCCTGCGTGCAGCGACAGGGCATCACCCTGACGGATAAGGCTCAGCGCCGGATCTGGCCAGGCCTGGCCGTTGGTTTTCAGCTGCAGATCTTCGCTGAAGATTTGCCAGCCCTGATCAGAAGGCACCCAGCTCAGTTTCCCCCCCTCAATGCTGAATTGCTGCTTTTGTTGGTTGAGCTGCCACTCCAGATAACTGGGGGCAAAAGCCACTATTCCCGAGATAATGCGTCGCTGCCCCAGCTCCAGCCACGCCTGCAGGTTTACCACCCCCTCAAGAGGCAGACTGGCTTTGGGATTGTATGGGTTGGGACGACGGGAGGCCCATTCCCCTAGATCCAGCGCCTGGGCTGCCAGGTATGCCTGACCGGTAATGGAATCTGGACGATTACCATCGCCATTAAGATCGACCATCAATGTCAGCCGCTCTTTGTCTGAGGCGTCATTGTCCAAAAACAGGGCGCCCTGTCCCCGATGCCTGCCGTTGCTGTTCAACCAATGCAGGTCCTGCAGGAAGATAGGACTCAGATCCAGGGAAGGGCTCACAAGCTCCAGCGACAGGCGGGAGATGGAGAACTGCTGCAGCTGCTCCAGCAGCAGCCGGTACAGCCAGTCGAGGTTGGCACTCCCCTGATGAGCCCCAGACAGTTGTTTAAGACGCTCCAGATCCAGCTGAACCCGCACACCGTCGAACAGCACATCTTCAATTTGCGGGCTTAAGGTAACCAGACTTTCCCAGAAATCCAGCTTCACCTGCACCTGTTCAACATCCAACGTCAGCGGTAAGTTATCCTGCCGGGGCAGCACCAGATCCCGCACCGTCAGTGCCGGACCGAAAGCCTGCCACTGTGCCTCCAGCTGGCCCACTTCCACCCGGATACCATAGTCTGCCGCCAGCATCTGCACCAGCTCCTGCCGAACAGCATCGAGCTGAGGCAGCATACCGCGGATCAGGCTGACGGTAAGCGCAAACAACACCAGCGCACCAGCCAGTGTCAGGCCGCAGACTCGGGTGAATTTGGAAAAAGCGGAAGATTGGCTCACTAAACCATTACCACATCATATTTGTCCTGGGCATACATAGGTTCACTCTTCACCCGGATGCGCTTGCCGATATAAACCTCCAGCTCAGCAATTTGCTGGCCATTGTCACTGCACAGCTGAACATAGACAGCGGGCGAACAGTACAACATAAACTCATCTACTACATAGGCACGCTCCAGGCGAATCAGTTCCCGCAGGATCTCATAAGAAACGGTTTCCACTGTTTTCAGACTGCCGGTACCGTGACAGGCTGGACACTCTTCGCACAGCACACGCTCCAGGCTTTCCCGGGTACGCTTGCGAGTCATCTCCACCAACCCTAGGCCGGAGAAGCCGCTGATATTGGTTTTCACCCTGTCCTGTACCAGCGCCGATTGCAGGCCATCCAATACCCGCTGTTTGTGCTCTTCATTCACCATGTCGATAAAGTCGATAATGATGATGCCGCCCAGATTGCGCAGCCGCAGCTGTCTGGCAATCGCCTGTGTAGCTTCCAGATTGGTGTTGAAGATGGTGTCTTCCAGATTACGATGCCCAACAAAGGCACCGGTATTGATATCCACTGTGGTCATGGCTTCGGTCTGATCGATAATCAGATAACCACCAGACTTGAGCTCGACCTTGCGGTTAAGCGCCCGCTTGATCTCATTCTCGACACCATAGAGCTCAAAGATGGGTGATTTACCTGAGTAGAACTCAATTCGCTCCGCCATTTGTGGCATAAACTCATTGGCAAACTCCTGAAGCTCTATATGAGTGGTCTTGGAGTCCACCTGCACCCGATCCAGATCGGCGCCGACAAAATCCCGCACTACCCTCACCTGCAGCGGCAAGTCCTGGTACAGCAGGCTGATACCACGGCGTTTTCGGCGCTCACTCACCTTCGTCCATACCCGCCGCAGAAACGCCGCATCCTGAGACAGTTCATCTTCCCCCACCCCCTCGGCGGCGGTACGGATAATAAAACCGCCATCGTCATCCACATAAGGCAGCGCAATACGTTTGAGGCGGGCGCGCTCCTGTTCGGACTCGATGCGCTGGGATACGCCCACATGGCTGGAGCCAGGCATAAACACCAGGTAACGGGATGGTAAAGTGATGTCAGTGGTCAGGCGGGCACCCTTGGTACCCAGTGGATCTTTCACCACCTGCACCATGATATCCTGCCCCTGACGCACCAGCTGGGCGATATCCCGCACCACAAAGTTGCCTTTTTCCACGTCAGCCACACACTCGGTGTGGGGCACTATGTCTGAGGCATGCAAAAAGGCGGCCTTGTCCAGACCGATATCCACGAAGGCTGCCTGCATGCCAGGCAGCACCCTGGTGACTTTACCTTTATAGATATTGCCCACCAGCCCCTGCTTCATGCGGCGCTCGACATGGACTTCCTGAAGGACACCGTGTTCAATCAGGGCAACCCTGGCTTCAAACGGTGTTACATTGATAAGCAGTTCTGAGCCCAGTTTACGGGCTGGTATTAGATTATTATTGCGGCTGCGATCCACGGTTCACCCCGGTGGGTGCCCACTTGGGCTGTCAAATTCATTATCAGACCGGCGACAGGTTGCGCCGGTCATTATTCGTCTAATTGTGCAGTGATTGGTGGTAAAAACCCACCATTACAACGCAGAAAAGCGTTTCAACAAGTTTCGGGTTTGCACCAGAGGCAAACCCACTACTGCAGAGTAACTCCCCTCGATGGCCTCAACAAAACTGCCGCCTATGGCCTGGATGCCGTAGGCACCGGCCTTGTCCATCGGCTCACCGGTGGCGATATAGGCCCGGATGTCAGCCTCTGACATCTCGCAAAAGCGCACTTTGGTACACACCAGCTCAGACAGGGTCTGCGCGCCATCGGTAATTGCCACAGCCGTCATCACTGTGTGTTCACGAGCGGCAAGGCTGCGCAGCATGGCCGCAGCATCAGCCTCATCCACCGGCTTACCCAGAATCTTGCCGTCACACACCACTATGGTATCTGAGCCCAACACTAAAGGCGCCGCAATCTGCGCGCACAATGCCAGTCCGGCATGGGCCTTTTCCCGCGCCAGACGCACCACAAAATCCTCTGATGCTTCACCGGCAGGATGGGCCTCATCAATATCCGGGGCGACCAGCTCAAATCCCTGCTCAGCGGCAGAGTACAAGGCCTGCGCGAGCAGCTCGCGACGGCGGGGCGATGTAGAAGCCAGTACCAATGTCATTTATCTCACCTTGTAGTGGCGCCGCAAACGACGCAACATCATAAATACCCAGGGCCACAGCAGGAGACTGGAGATAGCCGGCAGGAACAGGCTTATATTGAAATGAGCAATGTCGATGACAAACTCGGCCCAAAACACCACCAAATGATAGAAACTCACCAGCAGGGCCACCACAACGGCCTGTTGCCACAACGGAAAATTCCGCAGTCGCTGGAAATGCAGGACCACCACATAAATCACCAGCGAAAATGCCAGCGCACGGATCCCGAGGACGGAACCCAACAGCACATCCAGCGCGATCCCCATCATAAGGGCGGTCAGAATATTCACCCTGTGGGGCAACGCCATCGCCCAGTAAATTAGCACCAGCAGCAGCCAGTCAGGCCGCCAATTTTCCACCAGATTGGGCATCGGCATAATCTGGAACATCAGCCCCAGTAACATAGTGAGCCACACGAGCCAGCGGCCGTGTGCAGCCTGATAACTCATGATTTCACCTTAGGATCGGAAACGGTTTAGATTCAGCAAAGGCCGGAGTACCACTGTCCTCAAGATCAGGCCAGATCAGCAGCACGTAGCGAATTCTGTCGAGCGCCGCCAATGGATGGGCCAGCACGCTGGCATAGGTCTGGCCATCGTCTTTAATCACCTGAGTCACCCGCGCAACTGGATAACCTTCAGGGAAACGCTGGCCCAATCCGGAGGTCACCAACAGATCGCCGACCTTGATGTCGGTGCTCTTAGCCACATGCTTAAGTTCAATCTCATCCAACACGCCGGTGCCATTTGCCACCAAACGCACATCGTTGCGGGTCAGTCGCACCGGCAACCCGTGACTCACGTCAGACACCAGCAGTACCCGGCTGGTAAATTTGGATACCTGAGTCACCTGGCCCACCACGCCGAAAGCATCCACCACCGGTTGCCCGACGAACACCCCACTGTCACTGCCTTTGTTGAGCACCACATAATGACGGTAAGGTTCGCTGGCCACTTCCATCACTTCGGCCACCATCTTGCGGGCGTCCATGTGGATCGGGGAGCCCAACAGCGCTCTGAGTCGTTCGTTTTCCTGGCGTAACTGCTCGAAACGCTGCAAACGCTCACTCATCAGCAATTGCTGACGCATCAGCTCCTTATTCTGCTTTTCCAGCAGGTTACGGGTCGCCAGACTTTCGGCAGACCAGTCCAGCAAGGTACCGGGCATATTGGCCAGGTACTGCAGTGGACTGAGCACAGAAGACAGAGACTGACGCACAGGCTCAAGCCTGTCGTTGGCCAACATCAAAACCACCGACAGCATAATGGCCAGCGTCAGTCTCAATTGAATAGAAATACCGTGGACAAAAATAGGTTTCATAGAACGAAAAGAGCGGTTTTCACCGCCCCGGATTCTCAGGTCTCTTCAGAGAAGAGGTCACCGCCGTGCATGTCGATCAACTCCAGTGCACGACCACCACCGCGGGCAACACAGGTTAGCGGATCTTCCGCCACCATGACCGGGATGCCGGTTTCCTGCATCAGCAGACGATCCAATTCCCGCAGCAATGCGCCACCACCGGTCAGCACCATGCCACGCTCGGAAATATCCGACGCCAATTCTGGTGGAGACTGTTCCAGCGCTACCATCACCGCACTCACGATACCAGACAGAGGCTCCTGCAATGCTTCGAGGATCTCATTGCTGTTCAGGGTAAAGCTGCGCGGAACCCCTTCAGCCAGGTTACGGCCGCGAACCTCAAGTTCCAGTACTTCGTCGCCTGGATAGGCTGTACCAATAGTGTGCTTGATACGCTCTGCGGTGGCTTCCCCGATCAGGCTACCGTAGTTACGGCGCACATAATTGATAATGGCTTCATCAAATTTGTCACCACCGATACGGACAGAAGATGAATACACCACACCGTTTAGAGAGATAATGGCCACTTCAGTGGTACCACCACCGATATCCACGACCATGGAACCTGTAGCCTCAGACACTGGCAGGCCTGCACCGATAGCCGCCGCCATTGGCTCTTCTATCAGATAAACTTCACGGGCACCGGCACCCATGGCAGATTCTCTAATGGCACGGCGTTCAACCTGAGTGGCACCAACCGGCACACACACTAGAACACGGGGGCTTGGACGGAAAAAGCTATTGTTGTGCACCTGCTTGATAAAGTGCTGCAGCATTTTTTCAGTCACGAAGAAATCGGCAATGACACCGTCTTTCATCGGACGGATGGCCTGGATGTTGCCCGGCGTACGACCCAGCATCTGCTTGGCTTCGGTACCAACGGCAGCCACGGACTGCTGTCCGTTAGCAGCACGCTCACCACGAATTGCCACCACGGAAGGTTCATTCAGGACAATGCCTTCTTCACGCACATAAATCAGGGTATTCGCAGTACCCAAATCGATCGACAGATCGTTGGAAAAAACGCCTCGCAGCTTCTTGAACATGTATCTAGCCTGTAATCGGTGGATTTTTGAGAATTCAAACTCGCTAACTTTATCAATGCGCCCTTGTTTCCACAAGTACACAGTGGTTAACAATCCATAATGAGTTAAATTTTTTTACGCTTGCATGCCGTAATTCCAGCAAGCTCAATTTTTTCGACATTTATCACTGTTCTGGACGGCTGAACAGTGGGTCAAAAACCGGTACAACTACCAATGGCATGACACAAAAAACATGGGCACTCAAGCGGCAAAACCAGGGAGTTTGGCCATTATCCGTATCTTTGGCATGAATACCTCAAAAGTGCAAAAAATCCCATAGAATAGATGGGCAACTTCTATTATTGTAACAACACCTGAAACACATGACACTTCACCGGGAAAAATCATCTTGTCATGGCCAAAATAATGGCCGAAAACAGTGCTGATCCCGGGGGCCTGCAAACGTTGTGGCGCATCCCCCTGCCAATTCCAGAACCACTAAAGCCAAGGAGCTACAGCCACAGACCCAGTGACCTTGCCGCGTTTGGACGCTGCACTGCCCGCCGTCAACGACAGTCACTGTCGTTCAAGGTATTCCTGCCCCAGTCTGCTCTGCCCGCTGCGGGTCATGGTTTGCCCAGTCACTCGTATTCCCTAAGCGCGGGCCCAGCCATCCCTGATTGCTAAGGAAGGTGCGAATAAGTCCTCGCACCGCTCTGGTTTACGGGCAAATTCGAGTTCAAGGTATTCAGGTGCAGCAAGGCGGGTTGCCTTTCAAAGCGCAACACCACACTCAACAATATCTGCCGGATTTGGGCTGCCAGAAGTGAGAAGGCGGTTTGAGCGCATTGCCGAGGTTACCTGTACCAAAGCCATAGTCCACATTAAACCAGCTGGCATTCAGATCCAAATTATCTCAAAACAAGCGCACAGTTTACCTCCTGCGGCTCAACTGCAGAAATACCACTGAAATGGCCGTTGTCGAAACGCTAGTGACCGTGCTGCAAATCGTCGGGGAATGTATCGGGGCTGGGTGTCAGTATACTGCAACGGATATTCCCCAGATTACGCAGTCCACCGGGCAGCTTTAACGCATCCTGATGCAAGCCGGTGGAGGGATCGGTAAAAATCTTTTTGCAGGCGGGTAGAGGAGCTGCCACCGCCGGGTTCAGCGTTGCCAGCAGGCTGCAAATCGCCAGGAGCCAAACGGAGAACACAGCATAAAACAGCCACAACCTGCCCACAGGGTCCAATACCGTTCAGTTAAGGCGAATATAAAAAGAGCTCTGCTAAAGCAGGGCTCTTTTTGTTTTTGAAAAGCAGTTCACCACGAAGCGCTCACTTCGCTCGCTACACAGAGGACACGAAGGGATAGCAAAGAAAAGCTTTTCTTCGTGGTCTTCGTGGTTCAATCTTTCTCTTTCAAACGTAACGGAAACATATTAAGTGAACAGCATTGGCCCACAGGGTCGCATCTTTATGCAGGTATACTGCTGAATATCAGGATGATTACCCAAAACTGCAGTTGAGTGTATCACAGTGATACACAGCCTACTCCTGCTGCCACCCAGGGGCAACTACTTCTCCCGCCAACTCACGCGCTTGTCATGCCCCCTGCGTACCCCAAAGGCGGCGCTGGCTCTGGGATCGGCGTTCACGCCTGGGCTGCTGCCATCCCAGTCCCAGTAATATTTGAGCCAGTCTGGGGACGCCAGTGGCGCCTGCACACTGCCCCGGTAAGGTACAGTCCCGTCGGACTGCCACAGCAAATCAAACTGCCCCTGAACCAGCGCACCGCTTCCCTGGCGGCTAACAGACTGACCGGTCAGCAGATCCGGTGTATAGCGGTAGCCGTTACCATCATCTACCGCTGACAGCAATGCCGGATTAACATTCCCACTGCCAGTCCCCACTGAAGTGCAGGAATCCTTATGATTGATCTGCCAGTGATTCCACTGCCAATACTCTGCCCTCAAAGGCATTTGCAGTGTATCGGACTCAACTCCATAAACATTGTTCATCGTCAGCCTGCCAAACAGCAGTTGCTGCGAACCCAGTCTCACCGCAGAACAGTTACTGCCAGAACAATTGCCCGTAGTGCCGGCATTCATATCCGCATTGCCCATAACGGCCAGGCTATCGCCATCATCAATAATTACACCAATATCCATGGCGTAATAAGGTCCATCCACCTGAGGTGGTGTCGGCCGCTGCATACTGACCTGATGATTCACGACCGTCGCCACGCCATCAACCCAGTACAAAGACGGCGCCTCGGTCAGCCGGCTAGCCAAATCGGTACCATTGTTGTTGTTTTCGGCCGCCCAGCGGACGCTGGTATTGGCAAAATTAGCCGCTGGCGAAGTGGCGCTGACGAAATTCCGGGTAGGTTGCTGCTGCAGGTTTCTGGCGGTGGCGATAAAACTGGTGGCAAAAGGCTGTCCCAGATAACTGAAACCGGATGAACCACTGCCACAGGCAGCTGTAAGGTTTTCAGAAGACAGCAGGAAATCCGCCGCAACAAAACGCCCGACCGGTTCGCTGATGGCTGCAGGAATATCAGCTAGGGAGTTGGAGCTGCCAAGATAGTTTGCCGGCGGAGTGGCAGTAAATCGAAACACCCCGACTTCACTGATGGATTGATCCAGCTGACTGATCCCTGTCGCGGAAATGTTATGGGTGTAACTTGTCAGGCCGGTGACACCATTGACTCCCCCCGACGGAGCAACCAGCTCGGCACCGAGTTGAATACCATGATGGGCATAGTTGGGCGTCACCGGATTATTGCAAAGATCACCATCATCATTGGCAACCCAGGCCCGGCCTGAAATACTGAGGGGAAAGTTTTCCCCGGCACGCTTGAACACAGGACAGCGGCCATCGGCGGCGCTGCAACTGGACTGAGCTGATACACAAAGACCTACCGGTGCGCTCACGAATCTACCAGAGCCATTCATTACCAGACCTTCATCGTCCCCACCGGCAGAACCTGTGTATCTGGCGTTCAAGGTCACGGCACCCGCATCTGGATAGTCCAGCGCCACCTGAGCCTGAGCCTGAGCGTCAAACGCCAGGGTGATTGGAGTCGCACGGCTTTGAGTTGTGCCAATATTGTTGCCAAGCAGGGCTATCTGAGGTTCGGCGCCGGCGGGCACCGGTGCGGCCGGTGAGTTATAGCTGCTCCAAAAGTCGACAACTTTACTGGTACTGGCAAAGGCCTGACAAGCGCTTACTGTGGCCATCACTGGTTGTCCAGCCAGTTTGTCCGGCACGTCTATCGACAGTGCGCTATCGGTAAAAAAGCTGAAGCTGCATTGTGCAGCGGTGGGTGCCGCTCCACCACGGCTACATAGTGCAGGAGAGGATGGCGCAGGCAATGAGATGAAAGTCCCTATGGTTATAGGAGAACTGTTTTTTCCCTGCAGAGGGACCTGAGCAACACCGTTATTGATGGTGATAAAATTCCCTCCCACCCAATGAGCTGCGGATGGATCACTGACCGATAGTTCAGCTGTGACTGGGTCTGTCACCAATTGTGAGCATGCTTCATCCTGACAGGCACGGATAGTTATCACCTCAGGCTGACAGGTAGCCGGTGAAGAAGAATAAGAAAACTCAAAGTGATGCAACGAATCACTGATATTTTCAATCCCCCTGGCACAGACCTTAACATTGTCGATCTCATGGCGGTTAATTGCGACACCGGTAGAAGAAGAGAATGACAGTATCATTTTCTCCGGCATAGCCTCTTGGCCATCAAAGGACAGAGCATTAAATGGCGCGATCGCAGGCGAAAATCCCAGGCCATCTTTAACATCACGTTCAACGGAAAACATAGCTTTTCCCGCGACTCTGGTGTCCAGAACAATGCGATATCGGTGACCTGGCCCTGGCACACTGGTCTTAACTACACCCACAGGAGGAGACAAAGTGTCGGTGCCCTGCAGATATCGATACTTACTTGCTTCGCTTCCCCGAACAGCAACAACATTAGGCCTATGTTCATCAATCCCTCCAATTCTCCCCTCCCATGGATTGGAGAAGAAACCATATTCATCAAATCCTATGCCTAACCACCCACCAGCGAATCCAGGCTCCCAGGTAGAGAGTGAATACCCCAAAGACCCTCCATAGCCACCGGGGCTGGGAGCAATTGCGGCATCCGAAAACACCATCGCAAGACCATCGCCTCTTTCGAAGGAACTTGATTTGTCAGAATAGGCAAACAAATCAAATTCCACTTCAATTAAATTGTCTGCTGCGGGGAATCGGCGAAGAAAGGTAACTACTGTACTCTGCACTTTAAGATCTTCAGTCATCCGCATACGACCACCTACTGCATAAGGTTGGATTGAATCAAGCAGACCTAAGGGTGCCCAGTTATCAAGCTCTGCATCTAAACTAGAAAAATCATCAGTAACACAAGTTCTGACATCATCGAGTTCTACAGCTTCGGCGGCCATCACATTGTCATTCCCCTGGGGTTCACTGAGCTCGTAATCCCAGCTTTGTTCTCCATCATCCACCACCATAGGCACGCTAGACGCCAATAGATTAGCGCGCTTCAGCCAGTGAGCATCCACTCCATTACGGCGGGTTTTCTTGCCAATGGCCACCAAAGCCCCAGGTATACCGTTAAGCGGCGACAGCTCGCTATATCGAGATGACAATTGACTGCCACTGCCGGTATTGAAATCAGCAAAATGATACAGGGTGTCTTCGCCGGACGGACTGGCGGCACCATTCCTGCTGGCACGAGTCAGATAATCGATGGTCTCATTGTTGAAGTTGCCGGGATACACATAGCCGGAGGGCGGGACAATGGTATCAGCTCCCTTGTCGCCCTGGGGGGAGTGCTGAAACAGATCATAATATTGCGGCAATGCAGAGACACACGGCACACACAACAAATACCCGAATATCCCTATTGCTCTAAGGTTAGTTGTCACGTGCCTGCACCTCCACGATACGATTGACTCTCAGGCAATTACTGTCACCACCGGCCCCGCCACTGCATTGCCCGGCCTGACAAATGGCACTGCTGGTTATGGTAAATTGGTGCATGGTCTTGCCCTTGAAAATGACCGTGGCACTGTTACACCCCAGCGTCACCTGACAACCACTGAAACCGGGTAAATCCGGTGGCGTCCACTGATTTGAAACGGCAGCGCAGTTAGTTGCGGCACCGCCTCCCGGTGGAAACAGCTGTGCCAGCACGGCATCGGCGCCACTGTTGGCGGCCAGCAATGCCCTAATGCCAAAAACTTCGAGATTGACGTTATCATCGGCATCTTCCAGCACCCGCAAAAGCGCGGTGCTCATCGCAAACATCACTGTGATGATAAAGATACCTAACACCAGCGAGCTGCCGGTTTGCCGGATCCGTTGCATTCTGCGCTCAGGGAACATTGACCACCTGCACCTGTTGTTGATATTTGAATTTATGACCTACAGCCTCAAACTCGGGCGTCAAAATCACTATGGCATGATTGACCAGCGTGGCTGGTTCAATATCTATCGGCGGATCGGAAGCCAGATCATTGGTGATACCCTGTGCCATCAGCACCCCTATCCCCATGGAAGACGGTGACAGCTGCGTGGGATGATTGATGCCGTAACCGGAGTAGTAATACAGGTTCACGCTGCTGCCCGCCGCAACAAAACAGTAACTGATTGGGTCGGATACCAAAAACAGCTGTTGTCTGGGGGAGCTTTCGCTGAATTGCACATTGCGTTTGAAAGTATAGGTGGTGATATTATCGACCGGCGTAGAAACTGAGCTCAGGGCGAACAGCTTGCCACTTGATGCCTCTGGGTTTGCGTATACATCCGCAGTCACCAGAGGATAAATCAATGCCATCATGCTGTTGTTGACGGCCACAGACGCCACAATCGCCTCACCGGTATTATCGGGGGCATCCGGATAGACGGGCATAGACAAATAACTACTGACGGCTTTAATAGGAACAAATTCGAGACACTGCCAGTTGCTGCCATCACTGTTGATCCGCAAACTATTGGGAACGGCGTTGCGAATATCCCGGGTCATCCGCTCCAGCGCAAACCGACTTTGGCTGAGCACCTGATCCACTGAGGTGGAATCCAGAAAGATGCGGGTACCCAATATAACAAAGCTGGTTACCCCAACCGCCATTACCCCCAGGATAATGATCACTACAACCATCTCAACCAGGGTAAAGCCTGTTTGTCTGATCCGTAACCGCAGGTCAGTTACCATCAATAGTTACTCCTGACAGCATTGAAACTGATAGCCTCGCCAGAGGGCGTGGTCACAGTCACGCTGATAAACCGGGAAGCATCGCCACTGGTCACAGTCACCTGCAACCCATAACCTGAATAGATATCGGCATAGGTCTGGCTGGAGTTCAGCATCAACGAGTTCTGATCCATACCGTTGTAATCATCAATATCATCCCAGTCATTACGGTTTTCACCCGCATCGGGACCCGGCACTGTTGTGCAGGCAGGTAAGCTGCTGGTGCCACAGGGCGTACCGCCGTTGGGATCGGTATTGTCGTCATAACGTTTGCCCCAAATCTCATCCATTACTGAATGTCCAAGCTCTGCGCTGCGCACCCGGTGCAAGGTGTCAGCGGCATGATCGGCCTGCGGAAACAACATGGTGGACAACATCACCAGAGCCCCGGCCAGCACCATCATGCCGACCACCAGTTCAATCAAGGTAAAGCCCCTGGTTCTGGAGCCGCAAAATTTAACTGCCTGCATGGATATACCCCTGAGACTCAATGGCGACTTTGGTGTCATCATCAGCGGTGATTTGAATGCAGTTACCGGCGCACAGATTTACGGCGCCCCAATAAGCCTGACCCTGACGATTGAAATCCAGAAAGAAAGACTGATTGCCGCCGGGCAGCAAACTTAAAGAAGTGTCACTTGGCAATGCCTGCAATTTATCACTGTACTCAACCGTGCCAGTGCAAAGATTTCCGCTGCGACCAGCGTAGTGAATAAGCTGATAACCACCGGAGGTGAAATTCAGACGATAACAGCGATCGGCATTATTCATGGCCATCAATTGTGTCCGGCGAAGCTCGCCAATGACCTCATCCCGCATAGTGTAACCACTAACGCTGCTGGACGGCATAAATCTCGGCAACGCAGTGGCCGACAGAATGGCGATTAATAATATAGTGACAACCAGCTCAACCAGCGAGAAACCAAACTGATATTTGCCGCTTGAGGGCACCGCCGTCGTTTTCATCGTTTCATTTCCATGAATGCAGTAAACAAGCAATTGACTGGTATGCGAAAACATATCTGTGAAGTATAGAAGCTCAAGCACGGAAGACAAAAAAAATCTGCCGCGAAGACCTTTTTCTCCACACAATCGATTAGCAACCACTCGTTCGCATTTCAAATTTGGGAGCACTTGAAGTATTAGCTGGAATGTATTTCAGATCACAGTTAGTATCTGGAGCTCCATTCTGACGAATAAAGACACCAACGGTACTTACAGTCCCAGCTTCAGAACGATATTCATAATAATAAAGCCAATCCGCTGTAGGATTTGCGTCTTTGGCTAATTGCATATTAATATCTAAAGCCCCAGCCAGCGCAGTATTTGAAGGAGCAATATAACCATACTGGGTAGCAACATTAACTCCATTACCCATATTCACACTTGAACTAGGTGATTTCTGCACCCCCTTCAATAGTGCCTTTGAATAAACCAAGCTGTTGCCACTCGAAATTGCCCCCTTCAGGGCATTCAGTGTAGATACACGGGCATCAGACTGCAGGTTGACAAACTTGGGGATAGCGGTAGTGGCCAGGATCCCCAATATGACGATCACCACAACCAGTTCAATTAACGTAAAACCTTGTTGTCTTTTCATGGTAAAAACTCTCTTTTTTATCGGCCACCGCTGTGGCACATTGCCAAACACAAAAACTATAAGTGGCAAAAATGGATGCTATTTGCACAAGCTTCACGTTGGTTCCGCCCTGCCACAGAATCGATTAGCAACCACTCGTTGTAATTGCAATTTGGGGAGGATTTGTAGCATCAGCTTGAATGTAAACCAGATAACAGGAGGGAGGAGCTCCTTGCGGACGAAAATGGATCCTTGCTGGCGTAGCGGTGGATGGATAAGTATACTTAAAATCCGTTGCATTATTTCCGTGGGTCTTTGGATCAAACTTACTGTTTACAACCCCAGCCAGCGAAGTATGTGTAGCTTGCATATAACCATATGCGCTAGGAACATTAACTCCATTACCCATATTCACACTTGAACTAGGTGATTTCTGCACCCCCTGCAATAGTGCCTTTGCATAAACCAAGCTGTTGCCACTCGAAATTGCCCCCTTCAGGGCATACAGTGTAGCTATACGGGCATCAGACTTCAGTTTGACAAACTTGGGGATAGCGGTAGTGGCCAGGATCCCCAATATGACGATCACCACAACCAGTTCAATTAAGGTAAAACCTTGTTGTCTCTTCATGGTAAAACTCGCTTTATTATCGGCCACCGCTGTAACACATTGCCAAACACAAAAACTATCAGCGGCAAATTTTACAAATAAGCGGCAAAACTGGATGCTATTTGCACAAGCTTCACGTGGGTTCCGCCCTGCCACAGAATCGATTAGCAACCCTCAGTTCTAATTGAAATTTGGGGAGGATTTGTAATAGAAGTAGCTTCAGTATAAGTCAGATAACAGTCGGAAGCTGGAGCTCCATTCTGACGAATAACGATCCTTGCTGGCGTACCGGTTGTATTAGTATAAAGCCAATCCGCTGTAGGATTTGCGGTGCTGGCTGCTTGCAAACTAATGTCTGCACCCGCAGCCAGCGAAGTATGTGTAGCTTGCATATAACCATATGCGAGAGGAACATAAACTCCTTTACCGATCTTCACATCAAAACCTGCTTCCTCCAGCCCATTCGCTTGTGCCTTTGAATAAATCAAGTTGTTGGCACTCGAAATTGCCCCCTTCAGGGCATTCAGTGTAGATACACGGGCATCAGACTGCAGGTTGACAAACTTGGGGATAGCGGTAGTGGCCAG
>JAJNAU010000022.1:0-11628 GCA_021462625.1 Shewanella sp. | reverse complement strand
GGTTGACAAACTTGGGGATAGCGGTAGTGGCCAGGATCCCCAATATGACGATCACCACAACCAGTTCAATTAACGTAAAACCTTGTTGTCTCTTCATGATAAAAACTCGCTTTGTTGTTGGCCACTACTGTGGCATATTGCCAAACACTACAAACTGGTTTCAGACACTGGTAATTGGTAAAACTCAACACCTTGCCTGCCCTAGGTGATACACCACACCTTTGTCGACTATTAGTTCCAGCTCGTTGACTGTTGCGCCGCAACGACGGAGCCAGTTACTCCGGCACCGTCAATCACTTTAACAACATATTTTTTACTCCTAACGTATTGAACGTATAGCACACTTCTGGAAATGGTGCGCAATGATATGTGAAATATTTGTTAACCGGAGTGGCGATCATCTAGGGTCGCATCAGTCACCGGAGTTCCAGCACCTGTGGGAAAACCAAATCGTCTGTCCAATGCGATCCGACTGCCATCCCGCACCAGGTAGTTATTGTCACTCCCATCAACTTCCCATTGCACCCACGCGAAACCCACTAGGATAGCAAGACCAGCGGCAACACTGTCGATGCTTACATTCTCTGCATCATCTGTGATATTCAGACACCAGGGACGGCCGTTGCAGCCAACAATCCGAAGATCACAATCACGATAACCAATTCGATCAAAGAGAAATCCTGTCGTTGTCTCATCACTCTAGCCGATGCCTATTAATCAGCACAAAAAAGCCAATTAACATAACATATACAATTAATTATGATGACGAACGAACATTCGTCAAGATTAGGAAAAATAGGAATAAGTGCTATTGACTGACAAAGGTTTATGCCGGACTTGGCACCGCTGGGAACAGGGAGAGATCCAGTATGGCCGTTATCAGCGCCGGGTCCTCCGGCTGCAACAGGCCTGAAGAGGCTGGATGAAACACGGGTGCTACCGATGCAATCAACCTTACCTTGGGCAAGGCAAACAACTGCAAAAATAATCATCAAAGGTCAACAGACCCTAACAACGAGGCAGAGGGGGTGCTGCAGGGCTATGTGCTATGGCGCAAAAGCAGCTATGGGTGTAGCTTCACCGGGGCGAGCTGTTCCGGCAACGATTCCTGTCGCTGGTGGAAACGGCGGCGATTCAATCCGCAGGATTGGCTGTTGCAGATCGCCCTGACCTGCATTGAACACTGTGCCTATCCGCTGCCCTCAAAGCCTGACGCCAACCTCCCATGGTTAAACGGTTACCTTTGCAGTCGAGCGCCGCAATACCGTTCAGTTAAGGCGAATATAAAAAGAGCTCTGCTAAAGCAGGGCTCTTTTTGTTTTTGAAAAGCAGTTCACCACGAAGCGCTCACTTCGCTCGCTACACAGAGGACACGAAGGGATAGCAAAGAAAAGCTTTTCTTCGTGGTTCAATCTTTCTCTTTCAAACCTAACGGAAACATACTAAGTGAACAGCATTGAGTCGAGCGCCGGAGTTTTCCGAAAAACCATGGCTCACCCACCGTTCTTCATAACACTGAGCAGCTCCCACATCGGCAGATAGATACCCATCGCCAGTATCAGCACAACACCGGCCACAATGCCGATAAGAATGGGTTCCAGCTTGGCCGTCAGGTTTTTCAAATCGTAATCCACTTCATCTTCGTAGATGTCGGCTGCTTCATCCAGCAACCGATCGATCTGTCCGGTTTCTTCACCTACAGCCACCATTTGTAGCACCAGAGGGGTAAATAACTTGCTCTGATTGGACACCCGCAGTATCGATTCACCAGATTCAAGCCCTCTGCGCATATCGACAATGCGATCATGCATATAGGCATTATCTACCGAATCGGCCACCAGGCTCAGCGCCTGGGTCATGGGCACCCCGGCTTTTAGCATCATGGCAAAACTGCGACAGTAACGGGACAGGGCTGAACGTTCGATAATCGATCCCACCGCCGGCATCTTTAGCTTCCAGCGGTCCCACTTCTTTTTCCCTGCCGATGAGCGCATCCAGTAGCGAATGCCAAATACCGTGACACCGGTTAGGGTTAACATCATCGGCCAATAGTTCACAAATACCTCAGAAGTCGCCATCAGGATCTGGGTCGGCAACGGCAGATCAGTACCAAAACGGGAGAACATCACGGCAAATTTGGGGATAACAAAGATGTTCAGCACCACTATGGCAATGACAATGGTAACTAATACAAATATAGGGTAATTCATAGCCACTCTAACACGCTTGCGGGTTTCCTTCTCCTGCTCGATATAGCTGGAAAGTTGCTTGAATGCCTCATCCAGCTTACCTGAGTTTTCCCCCACATGAACCATGGAGATAAACAGGGAGTCAAAGATGTCCTTGTGCTGATTCATGGAGGTAGACAGCGGACGCCCCGAAGTCAACTTCTCAGAAATATCATGCAGTGCATCTTTCATGCGCTGTGAGTGCGCCATTTCGGCCAGTCCCATAATCGCCCTGAGCACAGGAATGCCTGAGCGGACCAGTGAGTAGAGCTGGCGGGTCAAGATGTGCAGTTCGTCCCGGGAGACCCGATTTCCGCCAAATAGCGCCGACAGTTCTATGTTCACGGCACCTTTGGCCTCCTTCAGCTCCAGCGGGATAATGGAGCGCTGCAAAAGCCCATTGGCGGCGTCCTCTTCATTGGCCGCTTCCAGCTGCCCCCTGATCGTCGCACCCAGTTTGTCCCTGCCGCGATAATTGAATTTAGCCATAATTAGCTTTCAACCTCAGTCTCTTCCGGCACATCAGTACCTGAATCTTCCACCAACTTGACCACCTCACTGACAGTGGTCATACCCTGTATTACGTAATGTAATGCTGACTCCGACAGACTCGTATAGTTAGGGCTTGCCTTAGCTACCCGGGTAAACTCCTGGGGATTGCCGGAACGCATGGCGTCCATCATGGCTTCATCGAACTCAAGAACTTCGAAAACACCGATTCGTCCACGATAGCCTCTGCCATTACATCTTTGGCACCCCTTCCCCTGTCTGAACGTTGCCGATGATAAATCTTGATTGGTAATGCTCAACAGCCAGGCTTTGTCCTGAGATGTCAACTCGTAGGGTACTGCACAATTTTCGCAGATCCGACGAACCAGACGCTGGGCGATAATCATCCTCAATGCACTGGCAATCAAATACGCAGCCGCGCCCATATCCAGCAGACGCAGGGCGCTGGTCACCGCATCATTGGTGTGCAGTGTCGACAATACAAAGTGACCGGTCATAGCGCCCCGCAAGCCGATTTCTACCGTCTCATGATCCCGCATCTCACCCACCATGATGATATCGGGGTCCTGACGTAGCGTGGTTCTGAGCACGCTGGAAAAATCTAGTCCAATCTTATGGTTAATCTGCACCTGATTGATTCGAGGAACTTGATATTCCACCGGATCTTCTACTGTGATGATCTTGCGATCCTCGGTATTGAGTTCACTTAAAATACCGTATAGCGTCGTGGTCTTACCGCTACCTGTAGGCCCGGTTACCAGCAGCATCCCATGGGGACGTTGGATCTGTCTACGCACCCGGCGCAGAATATCTTGGGGCATTCCAACTTCATTCAGAGTGAGCAGCCCCTCCGACTGATCCAGCAAACGCATTACCACTGCCTCGCCGTGATAAATCGGCATCGTGGAGATACGTACATCGATGGCATGGCCCTTGATATCCAGATGGAAACGCCCATCCTGAGGCAGACGCTTCTCCGAAATATCCAGTCCGGCCATCAGCTTCAGACGCAATACCAGCGCGGCTGAGATACTGGATTCATTCAGCACGTGTTCATGCAACTCACCATCAATACGTTGGCGGATACGCAGCACCCCTTCACCGGGCTCGATGTGGATATCTGAGGCGCGCATCTGTACTGCGTCCTGAAAAATGGAGTTAAGCAGCTTAACCACTGTGGTTTCGCTGCTGCTGCTGTCCACTTGGGTCAGCGAGGTGAGATCAAACATATCATTGGCGGTGTATTCCTGCTCCAGCTTACCGGCCATCTCAGCGATCTCATCGGTACGACGATAAAAAGTGTCAAAAGCATTCATCAGCTGGGATTCAGTCGACACCGCCAGCGACAATGTCTTGGGTGCCAGCAGCGATTCCAGATTATCGATGGCCTGCAGATCGACCGGATCGCTCATGGTGACCAACACACTGTCACCCCGGTCTTCCACCACCATAGCCCGGTAACGACGGGCCTGCACTTCCGGTAGCAGGTTTATCACTGAGCTGGGAATGGTACGGCGACTCACATCTACGAAAGGAAGATTCAGCTGCTGAGACAGGAATATCAGCAGTTGTTCTTCAGTCAGACAGCCGAGGTTCACCATCACCCGCCCAAGCTTCTGCCCGGATTTTTTCTGTTCAGCCAGCGCCTGAAGCAACTGTTCCTGTGTGATGATCTGCTCCTGTACCAGCAGATCACCCAAACGCATTTTTAATACAGGCTTCATTGTAACGCTCCTAACTGAGACAATCTTTGCTGTATAAAAGCCACCGCACTATCAGACAACCCCGCACTGGCCAACGCCTGCTTATATTCGCGCATCGCTTCCTCATAATTTCCCTGCAAATCAATGGTATAGGCTCTCGCCATCAGCCAACGGCCACTACCTGGTCGAAGGGTCAGCAATTGGTTGTAAGCGTTCTGTGCCAGATCATAACGGTTTAACGCCTCCGCCAAATCCCCAAGCAGCGCCCATTTTTCGATGGCTTCAGCACCCGAGACCTGCATAACTGCAGCATTGTCATAAGCCGCCTGCAACTGACCGGTTGCCTGATAAACACGAGCCAACAACAACCGGTAATGCTGATAATCGGGAAACACGTCTATACCCTGCAACAGAGTTTGTGCGGCGCTCGCCATCAGCCCCTTTCCGTAATAGACTGCCGCCAAGTGTTCCCGGGCAATATGCAGTGCCGGATTAAACTCCAGCGCTTTTAAATACTCCAGCAAAGCCTGATCAAAGTTGCCATTCTGCTCTGCCTTGACCCCCAACTCAAAACGCGTTTGCGCCAGCTCAGTGTTGGACATAAGCAAAGGCGTCACCGCCATGCTGCCAGGTTTGACTAGCATGTCAGTCACGTTATTATTCTGGTGCTGGTGCCCGGTACGCACAACAGGTGCCTCATTAATGACAGGCTCTTTGCCCGCGGCTGTGGCTTTGACTTTGGCATAGGTCGTTGTCGTCTGAGAGCCTCGGGCAACAGCTGAAGACTTGGCTTCAATTTGTGGTATAACTTTCGACTCTGTTTGTGACTGTGGTTGAGGCTCTGCTTGCACTTGTGAGTGAGCCTGAACTTGAGTTTGAACCAGTCCAGTTTCCGGCTTTTGCTCACCCGGCAGACTGCGCACCATTTCCGGCCACAAATATGCGCCGGTCATGACTGCGGCAAGTATCGACACCAGCGTCAACAGCCACAACAGACGTCTTTGTGGTGGTTTGAGCAAACTGACCGGACTCAGGTTGTCCAAATTGGTCACCTGATATTGTTGCTGTCTGGATTCCAGATCTTTAAGCATCTGGTTGATTACGCTCATACGCCTGTCGCACTCCACACAATAGCGAGGATCAGCAAGCCCATCAGCGCTGCAAAGCCCACCGGCAAGGCCGGATGAGTATGCAAACTGGCATCCTCGGTATCTTTAATTGCCCCTTTGACATGACGCACCCGTACCCTGTCATCTCCTTCGCCATAACTCAGCATCAGCGCTTTGTGACTGAGAATATTGATCAATCTTGGGGTCCCCCGAGAAGCACGAGCGAGTAGATGGCTCCCACGTCTCGAGAACAGTGCTCGCCCCTGATAACCCGCCACATTCAGCCTGTGATTGATATATCCTTTGGTTTCCAGTTCAGTCAGACCTCGTAGTTTATAGCTGAAAGTGATCCGCTGTCTGAGCTGACGGAATTTATCCTGATCCAGACGCTCATCCAGTTCAGGTTGACCAAACAACACCACCTGCAATAACTTGCGGCTCTCGGTTTCCAGATTGGTAAACAGCCGCAACGCTTCCAAGCTGTCATCCGGCAAGGCCTGAGTTTCATCCAGCACCAACGCCGTGGTCAGTCCGGCGCCGGCATTTTCCACCAGCTTGTGCTGGATCAGCTGGTTCAGCTGCTGCTGATCCACCTCTTTGGAGTATTCAATGCCCAACTCCATGGCCACAGCCCATCTCAGTTCAGCCGGTGTTAGGTAGGGATTGGGCACGTAGGCGCAATAAAACCAATCAGGCAGTTCATTGATTAGCTTCCTGCAGATCAATGTTTTTCCTGTGCCCACTTCGCCGGTCACTTTAATGAACCCCTCACCGGTTTGCAGCGCAGCCTGCAATACCTGCAGCGCCTCAATGTGAGGGGCTAGCCCAAAGAAAAAACCGGTATTGGGCGTCAATGAAAATGGGGTACGAGTGAGTCGGAAGTGCTGTAAATACACGGCCTACATTTCCTGAGTCTGCTTCTCCTGCGGTACCTGCTTCTCCTGCGGTACCTGCTTCTCCTGCGGTACCTGCTTCTCCTGCGGTACCTGCTGCTCTGCCGCCGGATACCAGCGCTCCAGCAGATCCCGGGTTCGCTTCAGCTCGTTCTGCCAGGTACCCTCGCCCACCACGGTTGGTTTCAGCAGGATAACCAGTTCGGTTTTCTTCTTCTCCATTGCTTTGTTTTTAAAAACTTCACCCAGCAGCGGAATATCCCCAAGCAGCGGAATCTTCGATACAATTTCTGAACTTTCAGACTTCATCAGGCCACCGATCACCACCACATCGCCCGAACCCGCCTTAATAACAGTATCGGATTCACGGATCTCACTCTCGGCCAACGGCAACTCAAGGGTGCTGCCACTGACCTTGATCTTCTTAACCTGCTCACTGACATTGATCACCGAAGGATGGATATGCAGCAGCACATTGCCACTTTCATCGATTTGGGGCATCACATCCAGCGCAATACCGGAGAAGAAAGGCGTCAGCTCCACATCCGGACTCGTTACTGGGGTATCCGATGCCACAGTGGTGGACGATACGTTGGTTACGAAATATTCGTCTTTACCGACCTTGATCACTGCCTTCTGGTTGTTGGTTGCCGTAACCCGGGGACTGGACAGCACATCCACATCACCCTGAGTATCGAGCAGACTGATCATGCTGGTGAAATCCTTGCCAGATACCTTCATTGAGGTAATGCCCCCCAAGGTGGCGCTTATCGTATCTCCCAGTGTCGCCGCGCTAGTGCCAAACTCAATATTAGTGTCGCCGATCGTGCCAATCACCTTCTCCCACTGAATGCCCTGTTGATAACCGTCAGACAGAGTAACTTCCAGCACTTTGGCTTCCAGAATCACCTGTCGCTGCAAATTGCCTTCAGCTTTCTGCAGAAAACTGCGTACTTCCCGGATCTCATTGGGATAAGCCCTGACTGTGACCAAACCAGCCTGGGGTGACAACATGATCTGACGGCCACCATCACTACCACCGATAATGGAGATCAGCGTGGACTGCAGTTCGCCCCAGAAATCTGTGTCGGATTTGGAGTGGATAAAGGTACCGTTGGTCTCCTGACGGTTGGTGCCACTGCCACCGAAATTGTTGCTGGAAGAGTTGGAAGAGTTGGAAGAGTTGGAACTGCTTGAATTGTTGTCAGTAATTCGCCCTGCACTGACAGAGGTAACACTCAACCCTTGACGCTGCATGTGGAGATAATTGAGCGGGAAAGTCTCGGTACGCATACCCGCAGGATAAACCCGTAAAATGTTGTCTTCGACTTTGACATCAAAGCCATACATATCCTCAACCACCTGCGCCGCTTCACTCAGGGTAACTTTCTTCAGTGACAGGGTGATGTTGCCGGTCACATCTGGATGAACCACCACACTCAGAGCAGAACCCTGCCCCAGACTGGCAAAAAATACTCTGGCATCAACATCATTGGCCGATACGTCAAATCGTCTTTCCGATGGAAATTTTGCCACCTGTTTTTGCGGCAATCCTGAGGTCGACAGTTCACGCTTAACGGGATCAGGCATTACGGCAGGAGGAGGCACTTGTGCCGCACGTTTGCTTTGCTGTGCCGCTACTTCTTTGACTGCCTCTTTAGCCGCCTCCGGTTGCGGACGATCAACGGTCTGGCACCCCACCAATAACAGGGGGATGATTAAAAATGAGTACTTATTTGAAATCATACTGATAACCTTATTTTTCAGTGACAGATGAGAACAAGAGCAATTTACGTCCATCGCCGAGAATCACCTGATCCCGACGGATCTGACTTATCCTGACGCCCTGTACACTGTCTCCCCTGTGATAAATTTTGTTGTTGATAACGACAAATGCCTGCTTGCCATTCCAGGTGATGGAGTTGAGTACCAGTCTGGCATCACCGGTATTCTTAGCCAGCGCCTCTTTATCGGCTTTAAACACTACTGCGGGTCTGGTGGGATCCCTGAGCGTCTGAGACACTGCCACCCCGGACAACACGGTCCCTAGCACCAGCGTCATCCCCAATAGTAAAACTGCTTTAATCGGCAACACTGATATACTCCTTATTGACACTCAGGGTATAAAACTCCACTGATACCTGAGCCAATGGATACTCTTTCACCTGATAATCCAGCTGGTTCCAGTAAACTTTGTGCGGCAGTTTTTCTACCGTTTGCAGGAAGCGCAAAATGTCCAAATACTTGCCCTGAATATTCAGCTTGGCACCGTGACTGTATAGATTAATCTCGCTTCCCTTGTCATCACTGAGCAAAGACTTAGGCGGAATGGACTCAAATCCGATTATCGTCACGCTCTTGGCACTGGCCATCATGGTATTGAGCAAAGTCGGCATCACATTGGCAGGCACAACATTGTGGCTATCCAGGCTAAGATCCACATCCGCCAACTGCTGTTGCAGGTTGTCCAACCGTTCCTGCAATGGCGCGTTAACATCTTCAGTCATAGAGGATTGATACACAGCCATCTGCTGAGCTGAAAGCTGATTTTCTCCGGATACTGTATCAACTTCCCGCAACAACTTGGTGTGGGTCGCCAGACTGCTTTCCAGTGGCAGAAAGAAACCCATTGCCAAGATCACCAACGTGGCAGCGCCAATCAATCCGCGCTCACGAGCGCTAAGGACATCAAATTGATCCCTTAACAAGTACCATTTATGTCTCATTTCGCCCCCTTGCTATTAACTGCGGGCTTTTCTTCTGGCTGACCGCTGAGCACAAAGCCGATGAGCTGCTCTTCACCCATTTCCATACTCATGGCAGAAAAAGCATACCCTTTGAGTGACTGTGTGGTTTTTAGCAGCTCAATCCAAGAAGGAACTGTGTGTGCTTGTATGCTGTAACCCTCAAAATCGAATCGCTGATTGCCCGCCTCAATGCTGGTCAACCAGAGTTTAGGAGCCTCCACATTGGCCAAATCCGTCAACAGGCCGGAAAAACCTTTTCTGCTGGTATCGCTGTAGCGAACCACTTGCGCCAGCAACTGTTGCTTCAGCAGCAGGCGTTCTCCAATGTCATTGACCTGAGCAGCCAGCTCATGATCGGGGCTACGATTGGTAATTAGTTGCTCCAGCTGTTTTGCCTCGTTTTTCAACTGGATATTGTCTTGCTGGAGCGCTGACAGCTGCCCCTGCAACTCACTGTTCTGCCTGTAGTACCAAAGGTTTCCAAAACCACCCACCAGGATAATGAGAACCGACAGCAGAACGACCCGATCAAAGGTAATAAGCAGTGTTGGCGGCAGTATATCTGCGCTCAGAAGGTTAATTCGCGTTTTCATTGCTAATCCTCCCGAGACCATTCATCAAAGGCATATTGCGCCATCGAGGTACCTACCGATGTGCTGGGCAATACCGTAACTGGCTGGTTAAAGTTGGCGCCAAGCTGTTTGGCAAACGCTTCATCGGCACCGTCAATCAGGATATCGACGGCAGCAACCGGTGGCTGGCGCAGCTGGTTTACGAAATAATCCATGGAACGCTGCAGCTCCAGACTGAGGTTATCGACAGTGCCGCGACCCCCTACCTCGTCCGAGATACTTTTTTGGATATCTGAAAATCCCCGCACCCGACGGTGCATAAGCAACTCACCGTCATGAACCACAGTGAACAACAAATCCTGATCCGGGTACTGGCTGATAATCAACCTGAACTGAGGCTCTTTGGGTACCGCGTGGCATATGGCCAATTCGTCGATAGTGATCCCTTCTAGCGACATGCCAGCCTCAATGATCCCGTGCACCAGTTGTTGCAGCACGGGTTTGTCGAGCACGAGAGCATATACTTGAGGTGCGTTGGGCAATGCCAACTCGAAGTAATCCAGATGCAGATCCTGCACCGGCAGACTAACCATATCCTTGACCGCCCACAACAGGCTGTTGGCAATCGCCTTTTCATCACCTTGAGGACGGTCTATGGGTAACAATTGATACCAGTCCGCACTCAAAACCAGACGCAGTCTTAAGTTGCTAAACTCTTCGGCAATATTGCTGAAGATTTGTTTCCAGTCACCATCGAGTTTAAATTCCATTTCAACCGCTGGCTGCTCTGCAGTGGCAGGCTGGTACACCCAGGCAAGATCCGGAGCCAGATAGACTCCCAGATATTTCCCCTCACTGCGTTTATTCCACCGTGCAAAACGACTGAACATATTAATATTCATATAATTGTTCTACATCCTGTAGTAATAGACAGAGACTGAGTTGCCCCTACCCTTGCATAATCTCTCAAATATCACTTTCCAGGCCGACAATACTCCAGACTGATAAAGAATACAGTGATAAATGACTACAATAAAAAACCTAACTTACTATAAGCTATAGCATGTTTTTCCCCCCCCGCAAGTTAGGCTGCTATTTAACCTGCGTAGAGAAAGTCATACTGAAACGGGGGAACCAAAGAACCGTCCCTGACCACCGCTGACACCCAAAATCTGCAGAGTTTGCCATTCCTCAAACAGCTCGACACCTTCGGCCAGCACGACAACATTCGTTCGATACAAACCACCAATTAAACTTCGAACAACTAATTGATTTTCCGGCCTAAGATGAATTTGCCGCACAATTGATCTAGGCAACTTAATCAGATCTATCTGATACTCACTTATATAGTGAATACCGACCACATGCTGACCTACATGATCAACACGCAATCGTACGCCCATCGACTTCATCATCTGCAGCACTGACGCAAAACTGTCAGCATGTCTGACCATGACTTCTTCCGAAATCTCTACAATAAGACGCTGGGTGCGGCTTCGATGCTCCAGCAAATAGCTGGTCAGCCATGCGGCAAATGCCTTGCTCTGCAGTGAATCCAGGCTGAGGTTGACGGTAAATTGTGCCTCAGGATATTTAACGGCCAACTCGCCCAGCACATATTCCAGCAACTGGCGTTCAATTCTGGGCATCAATCCGACCTTGTTGGCCATGGGAATAAACAGATTTGCGCTGATCACGTTACCCTGTTGATCCTTGATGCGACTGAACAATTCCATATGCAGCACGTTATGGTCGACATCCATAACCGACTGGCCATGGCGTTGTTGATCAAATCATTCTCTGAATAGCCCTATCCCAAGGGCTTTCGCGGTGTTAGTTGAGCACCTCACGAATAGGCATACCTAG
>JAJNAU010000021.1 GCA_021462625.1 Shewanella sp. | reverse complement strand
CCACCTTGTATTTGGGTTTGCGGACGAAGGCGGTACCCACAATGGTGCCATTTTCTGCGATGCTGGTTGCATCAACCACTTGAATTTCAGTTTTGTAGCTCAACTCTTTTCCCGAACCATCTGTCACCTTAACATCATGTCGCTTCCAGGTGTCACCGTCCGGCTCCAGACCTTTGGACTCACAGGTTAATTGTTCATTTAGGTTGATGAAAGCCTCTTCACCGCTGACTGTTCCTGAGTCATACAAGAAGCCAGCCTTTACCCGCGGCATATCCTTGTCGAAGGTCACATCGACAGTGCCGACGACCCAACCGTCATTATTGATGTCCCTCGGAATGGCGCTTAAATCAGATACTCGGCCGGTAAAATCCACTGGGGTCTTAATGCTGCCACCGGCGTTGATATCCAGAGTGAAGAACTTGGTACGAGGGTATCCCTGAATGACTTTATCATAAGTCCCCACCAGAATACCGCCATCATTAATGTCGTAAGCAATGGTGTTGTAATACTCACTATTAGGGAATGGGACAGGGTTAAACGCATACTCCTCAGTTCCGGCATCATTGGCTTCTTTCTTCCAATAACCGGCATCGAAACGGGTAAAATCTTCACCTTTGCGATAAGTATCAGAACGGCCGGCAACCACACCATCGGCGTTAATGCTCAGCCCCTGGGCGGTAAACACAGTCTCTGAATCCTCAGCTGGCGTCAGACCAAGCGGCAAAATCAAAGGTTGAGGCTCGGCCTCACTGAGATCCCAAATCGCAGCTCGGGTCTGGTACTGAATACCCCGGGTACCATTGAAGTCGGGGAACTGCTTGGCCTGCACACAGATGTCAACCGGCAAAGTTGCATCGTCAGCAAAACAGGCATCGATTCGCTCGGCACCCAATTTGCTGATCTCGGTACTGGCGTATCCGGCTATCAGCTGATTGGCATTGATATCTGCAGCCACCGACCAGCCACCCACATTGACCTTTTTGGCATCTGCCGTATCAGGTTTGTAAGTGTAAGTCGTATAAGGTGGCAACAACTCAATCTCAGTACCATCGGGCTTTTTGGCAATGCCGCGCAGCTCAAAATCGCGGTAGTACCAGAACTCCTGATCCTCATTGTCACCGTCGTAATCTATTGTCTTCTGCTCGCCGGAGACAGTACCCACCTTGGTACCGGCATCATTGATGGCGTAATAGATGGCGTCAACCGTGTTGGCAGGCGTAGCATTCGGCGCCGTTTCGCCGCCAATACTGTCGAACTCAGGCAACCATTTGTTGTTAGGCTTGGCAACAAAGGTAAAGTTATTGCCCAGAATAGGCTCATTCACCGAGTAGGTAATCTGCTCTTCGGGAGCAATGCCGTCTTCAACATCGATAATGCCATCATCCACATCGTCGTCGTTAAGCTTCTTACGGCCTTTGGATACCCCAACCACCTCATCGTTGACGTTAACGCCCATACCATAGCCACGCTGGGTGCCGTCTAGGGTACCTCGACCTACAAGGTCAAAATCTTCAAGGTTAACAATTTCATAAACCTGTTCTTTAATGCTGGCCTGGGCGGGGATTGCCCCGAGCACACCAATCACACTGATGGCCACCAATGACAGTGTCTTGTCCAACGATAACTTCATGCAGATTTCCTATTTATTATTCTGTGCTTACTTCATTGACTCGAGCTCTTCCCAGCGCTCGAAATACTGCTCCAGTAACGCTTCTTTGTCAGCCAGGGCGCTTAGCCCAGCGTTTACCTCGTCACTGGGACGGGTGTAAAAATCCGGATCATTGACCGTTTGTTGCAGCACTTCAATCTCTTGCTCCAGCGCTTCCATCTGCGCCGGCAGGGCATCGAGTTCACGCTGCAACTTATAAGACAGCTTTTTGTTGCTGCTCTTGGCCGGCGCAGCCTTGGCAGGCGCCGGCTGACCGCTGGCCTGAGTTTCGACCTGAGATTTGACGGCAGGTTCCCCGGAAGATGGATCTGTAGTGGGTTCACGGTAAAAACGTGCACCCTGATCCACCGCATCCTGATAGCCGCCAACAAATTCATTCCACCGGCCATTGCCGGCATACCACCAACTGCTGGTGACGGTATTGTCGATAAACGCCCGATCGTGACTGACGATAATCAAGGTACCCTCATACTCAGCCAACATGGACTCTAGCAACTCAAGGGTCTCAATATCAAGGTCATTTGTTGGCTCATCGAGAATAATTAAATTGGCCGGGCGCAGCAGTAAGCGTGCCAGCAATAAGCGGTTTTTCTCACCACCGGAAAGTGCTTTTACCGGAGTGCGGGCCCGGGCAGGCGTAAACAGGAAGTCCTGCAGGTAACTGAGGATATGGCGGTCACGACCATTAACCGTGACAGTTTGCTTACCCTCGCCCACGTTCTCTTCAACAGTTTTTTCAGGATCCAGTGCTTCGCGATACTGATCGAAGTACGCCACTTCCAACTTGGTACCACAACGGACATTACCGGACTGAGGCTCCAGCTGAGCCAGCAGCAATTTAATCAGCGTTGATTTACCACAACCGTTGGGGCCGATAATGGCGATACGATCACCACGCATTACTGTGGTATTGAAGTTTTTGACCAAATCCAGGTAAGGCAGGTTGTAGTTAAGGTCTGTCACCTCAAATACCAGCTTACCGCTACGCTCCGAATCAGACACTGCCATAGCGACATTGCCCTGGCGATTAATACGCTCTTTACGCTCAACCCGCAGCGCTTTAAGGGCACGAACACGGCCTTCATTTCTGGTGCGACGGGCCTTAATCCCCTGTCGGATCCAGGCTTCCTCTTCCGCCAGCTTTTTATCGAAGGCAGCGTTGTGCTCAGCTTCTACACGCAGCCACTCAGCTTTGCCTTCCAGATAGGTTTGGTAGTTGCCCGGCCAAGAGGTGACCACGCCGCGGTCGAGATCCACAATACGGGTCGCCATGCGGGAGATAAAGCCACGGTCGTGACTGATAAACACAATGGCGCCTTTATAGGAGAGCAGGTATTGCTCAAGCCACTCGATAGTATCGATATCCAGATGGTTGGTCGGTTCATCAAGCAGCAGCAGATCCGGCTCGCTCACCAGCGCGCGTGCCAGTGCCACTTTGCGCTGCCAGCCACCGGAAAGTTCAGACAAAGGGGTGTCCGGGTCAAGATCCAGGCGTTTACAGTGGCCATTAATGCGGGTGTCGAGCTGCCAGCCATCAAGATGATCCAGCTCCCCCTGCAGACGCTCCATCTGCTTGAGCATACGCTCCATCTCATCGGCAGAGGCATGGGCCATGGCCGCTGACAGTTTGTGGTATTGCTCCAGCGTCTCACCCGCTTTCTGCAGGCCACCGGCAATATAAGCGTAAACAGTGCCCTGCTCCTGCTTGGGTGGATCCTGTTGCAAACGACTGACTTTCACATCGTTGGCGATATTGAATTCACCATCATCCAGTAAAGTGTCACCGGACAGTACTTTCAGCAGGCTGGATTTACCGGCACCATTGCGACCCACGATACACACTCGCTCACCGGCCTCAATGGTAAAATCAGCTTCCTGCAGCAAAGGAATATAGCCATAGGCCAGTGATCCTTTGTTAATTCGAACCAGACTCAATCTAGACTCCCAAAAATTGTTTCACTGCCGCTTCATCGAAGGGCCAGTTCAGTTCCTGACCACTTGCTGTGGCCAGAACCGGAATGCGAATACCATAGCATTCAGCCAGTTGCTCATCATCACAGATATCCTGATGAACAAAGTTCAGCTGCATTGCACTAAGCAGCTCAGCTGCCATCTCGCACAGATGGCAGCCGTCGGTATGAAAGAGGGTGACCTCAGGTGGTTTTAAATCAGGCATGAGTCACCAGCCACACATTGTGGATCTGGGCATTACGCTTAAAATCTTCCGGCAGCAGCTTGGCATCAATATTCACCGCCTGCAGACCAACTTTAGCCAGCGCATCCATATCCATTTTGAACTTACGCTTGTTGTTGGAGAAGATGATCTCACCGCCCGGGCGCAACAGTTTCTTCAAATCAGCCAGCACATTGGCGTGATCCCGCTGCACATCCCAGGAATCCTCCATCCGCTTGGAGTTGGAGAAAGTTGGCGGGTCAATAAACACCAAATCAAACTGCTGCTCACAGTCTTTTACCCACTGCAAACAATCGGCCTGGATAAATTGATACTGGCGGCCCATCAGACCATTCAGCACAAAGTTATCTTTAGCCCAGTTCAGATAGGTATTGGACATATCCACTGTGGTCACAGATTTGGCACCGCCCTTACCTGCGTGTACAGAAGCCGAGCCTGTGTAGGAGAATAGGTTCAGTACATCGCGATCTTTGGACTTTTCTCCGACCAGCTTACGGATCAGGCGATGATCAAGGAACAGGCCGGTATCCAGATAATCCGTCAGGTTCACTTTAAACTGACAGCCATACTCGTGAGCGGTCAGCTCCAGCTTCTCTTTGTCCAACTTCTGATATTGGCTGCTGCCCTTTTGCTTCTCACGGGTTTTGACCACAATTTTCTCTGGGTCAACACCACTGGCAACGGGCAGCGCCAGCAACATGTCTGTCATACGACGCTTGGTCACATTCTCCGGGATCTTGGCTGGCGCAGCATACTCCTGCATCACCAGGTAATCCTGGTAACGGTCAATTGCCACGTTATATTCCGGAATGTCAGCATCATAAATACGGTAACAATCGATACCTTCGCGCTTGGCCCACTTATCCAACTGCTTCATATTCTTCTTCAAGCGGTTGGCAAACGGCTCGGCCACCTTGCTGATATCCACACCCTCTGCCGATGGCATTTCGCGACGGGTCGACTTGGCATGCAAGGTGTATAGGTTAAAACCACACTCCAGTGCGCCGTTGAACATCTTCATCTGCTTATCGGCTTTCAGCTTGATGGCAGACATCAGTTCAATATCGGAGCACAGCATCGCCACTTTCCAGCCACCAAACTCACGCTTGAACTTGTCACCCAGCTGATAATACAGCTGCAGCAGCTCAGACATATTGCCCAAACGCTCGCCGTAAGGTGGGTTGGTAATCATATAGCCGGCGTTTGCTGGCGGCTCAACCGTCAGGGCATTGGCCACTTTAAAGTCAATCAGGTGCGCCACGCCGGCGTTTTGGGCATTGCGCTTGGCCAGCGCCACCACGCGGGAGTCAATATCAGATGCATAGAACTTGAGTTCGCAGCTCTGCAAACCGCGGTTGGCGCGAACATCGGCTTCGGCTTTTATCTCGCGCCACACCTCAGGCTTATGACGACGCCAGAATTCAAAGCCAAAGCGGCTGCGTTTCAATGCCGGGGCCACATCGGCGGCCATCAGGGCCGCTTCAATCACCACAGTGCCGCTGCCACAAAAAGGATCGAGCAATGTCAGTTGATCTTTGCTCCAGCCACTGCGAATTAGCATATTGGCGGCCAGGTTCTCTTTCAGTGGCGCCTCACCGGTACGATCGCGATAACCACGCTGATGCAAAGCACCACCTGAGAAGTTCAGTCCAATAGTCACCTGGTTGTTACGGAAGTGAGCGTCGATACGGAAATCCGCGTCAGTTCGGCTGACATCAGGGCGACGGTCGAAGTCATCACGGAAACGGTCAACCACCGCATCCTTAATCTTCAGCGCGCCAAACTGGGTGTTGTTGATAAAGCCGCCGGTACCATGAAAATCGATGGCAAAGCTATTGCGGTAATCAAAGTGGCTTGGCCAGTCAATACAGTAGGCAGCGTCATACAACTGCTGCGCCGACTCACAGGGACCTTTATAGATGATGTGTACAATCCGGCTGGCCAAACGAGTCCACAGAGTGATTCGGTAGGCTTGCTCCAGAGTTGCAGAGAAATAAACGCCGGCCACACTCTCTTTGATCTCAGCGGCGCCAAGCTCGGCCAAATCGCCCGCCAGGGCATACTCGAAGCCCTTGGGGGCTGCGGCAAAAAATGAAAACATGGGTGTTGATGCTTTGGCTTGCTCATAAATTAGTGGCGCATTATACCCTTGAAGAGAGGTAAAAGATAAACAGTTCTCTCACTTACCCGCTTACCTCTATGCAACCACCATCTTCAGAAGCCGTTTAACACCAAATATCAACATCAGTCCCACAGGCCGATAAAATCAGTTGATTATTTGCGCAAACATACAGTTATTTCCGATTTTCGCTACATTGGCCAATCCCGGTCGTTATAGCTTGCTCCGCTACAATTCACCCGTTGCCACGAACCAGTGCATCATCCAGTAAAATCGACTCATAAAGTGAATAGCCTACATCACCGATGCACAACTTCCCTGAGCAGCAAATATAAAAACGGTCCAGCGGGTCGTTCAGAGTGCTGACAAAGCCCTGGCCATTTGGCTGCGGCTTTGATCTAATGGAACTGAGCAATATGACCGCCCCTAACAGCAAGGAAGATAATTTGCCCCAGGCTCATGCCCTGCTCACTAGCCCCAACTGTCCTACCTGGGCGTATAGGGTTTCGACGGTGGCAGCGAATTGATACAGCAGCCAGGTGTAACCCGTCAGGGCAAATTGGTGCTGCTCTTGTTCATCAAGGGATGCCAGCAATTGCTGATGCAACGTCATGCCCATTTGGGCGGGCAAAGGCGGCAGATTATCGATATCACCGATAATATAATCGGCCATAGCAGACAAGGTAGGCAGAAGACTCAGAGCCAATTGGTTAATTTTAGCGTAAGAGGGATATTCGTCATCCCGCCAACGGGTTTGACTGATAATTTCCAGCAAAGTCACCAGCCGGATCTGCTCCTGGGCCAGTTGCTTCAGTAATACCTTATGACGCCTGAGCGTTCGGCTTTCCCATTCCAGCGAGAAAAACAACTTCTTCTGGGCCAGTATTGCCTTCATCACCTTTTCCAACTCGATCCGATTGTCACTGCAGCCTGCCTCACCTACTGCCAGATGTTTCCCCAGCACCCCGGCCAACCCAATAAAAGCCTGCGCCAATTGCTGACGCCAGTCCTGTTTGGCTTTAATGGGCAACACCAGCAGCGACACCGCCACAGCGATGACGCAACCCAGCAGAATATTGGCTGTGCGCCATATCGCTTCCGTGGTGTCATGGTTGGCGTCGCCAACCACAATGATAATGGTGAATCCGGTGACCAAATAGGCATAGCTGTAACGCCCTTTTCCTATATAACAAATTAACCCCACGGCAAGCGCCAACTGCCCCATCAGTTGCCAGTAGTTGTGAAATACAGCGGTTAGCAACACCCCACAAACGGAGCCGACACAGGTACCAATTGCACGCTGCAATGACTTTTCCAGCGCTCCGCCAACCTGAGGTAACCCGAGCATGATGATTACAATTGTCACCATGCTCCAGATAAAGTGTGGCAGTGGCCATATCGCATTAATCAAAACAGCGATCAGCAATGCCAATGTTAATTTAGCTGCATGAATAATACGGGAATAACGATAGATGGTGTTGGCGAAACTGCTGTCAGGCGAAAAGACCGACATGTCTGATTACCTCATTAGAGCCCTGCTCACTGTTTTATAAAACATGTAACGCAGAAAGCACAATCTGGCTAAGGAAGGTGCGAATAAGTCCCGTCAGCCAGAGCGGTGCGAGGACTTGTTCGCACCTTCCTTAGCACCTTCCCTAACAAAATCGACAAACGTGTAATAAATAAAATCAGGCAGAGATAGCCTGAAGGCGAAATTTTATCGGCAATAATCTGTTGTGCATCACTTTGATAGTGTCAAAACGAGACATAGTTTTGTCATCTGTCAGTTCGCACCTATTACTTAACAGCATGACCTGAGCTGCTTGCAAAGCATTTTCCACCACCAGCACCTGCACCCGTTGTTTTTTAAGGCTCAGCAATTCAAATAATTTACCGACTTCACAGTAAACACAGACATCACTGACTTCAAAATACCAGGATTTGGGCATTTGTGGTCTGAGCATGAAATGTGCTGCAGTGGCATTCAGTGCAATCTGCACCAATGCCGCATTCGATAAAGACAGGTTATTTTGCAGGCGTTCGACCATAGCAATGTAGAACTTAGCCTGTTCCAGGCTAAATTCAGTTGGCACCAATGCGTCCGGGATCAGTAATTTTTTATGGTAGGGAGTCAGAAATTCCATTTCTGCGCCTAACGAAACGCTCAGTAAATTGTACGTATCATTATAACTCCACTGCCAATCCTGCTGTGGCATTAATAGCATAACCTCTACCTATTATCTGATAGCAACACAATGATAGTTGAAAAAACCACCAAACTCAAAGAGGAATTGATGCTTACTTGCTGTTTTATATGAAGTAATCGCGATCTTTAAAAGATCGTTTCAGATCATTTAAAGATCGCCAATGCAATTTTATCTGGCTCGATAAGCGTCTGAGATCTCTTTAATCAATTGAGGTCCCTGATAAATAAATCCGGAGTAGATCTGTACCATCTGTGCACCGGCATCCAATTTGGCCAATGCATCCTCAGCACTGTTAATGCCACCCACCCCAATAATAGGCAATTTACCCTGTAAACAGTCAGCCAATTGCTTGATTACTCTTGTAGATAATTCATTCAATGGCTTGCCACTAAGGCCCCCGGTCTCACTGCTGTTGTTAAAACCACTCACACCATCACGGCTCAGGGTTGTGTTAGTCGCAATAACGCCATCAAATTCATTTTTGATCAGTGACTGGGCGATCTTATCGATCTCTTCCGCTGTCAAATCAGGCGCAATTTTCAATGCGACAGGCACATACTTGTTATGTTTGTCTGCCAGTTCTTTTTGTTTGGCTTTCAGCGAACTGAGCAGATCATCAAGCAGATCACCGTATTGCAGGGTACGCAGTCCTGGGGTATTGGGTGAAGAGATGTTTACCGCAATGTAAGCCGCGTATTTATACACCTTTTCCATACAGATCAGATAATCGTCTTTGCCCTGCTCTACCGGAGTATCACGGTTTTTACCAATGTTTACACCGACCAGCGCGCCGGACTTTGCGGCCTTAAGATTAGCCACCAGGTTATCAACCCCTTTGTTGTTAAATCCCATCCGGTTAATGATGGCTTTGGCAGGCTTAATGCGAAACAATCTTGGCAGATCGTTTCCCGGTTGCGGACGGGGGGTCACAGTCCCTACCTCAATATGACCAAATCCCATGGCGGCAAATGCATCAATCGCTTCACCATCTTTGTCCATACCGGCAGCTAAACCCACAGGATTTGGGAAAGTAACGCCCATGACAGTAACAGGAGCGGGGATGATATCTTGACGATAAAAACAGTTCAGAGGCGAGTTGCCGGTTGCATGGAGGCCTGCCATTGCCAGGTTATGGGCCTGCTCCGGATCCATTTGGAACATCACTTTCTGCGCTATTTTGTAAAACATGTTTTCTCCTAGACCTAAAAAAGCCCCGGCATTCGCCAGGGCTCTTGTTTTCATATTGTTATTAGCTTCTATCTACTTTTGACCTTCACAATGAAGGATCAGCAAATTCAGCTCACGCAAGGCAACCGAGAACTTGGCGAATTCGTGATTTTGCGATGTCTTGAAGTCCGCCAGCATCGAGAGCCAACGCTCCAGCAATGGCTGATTTTCCTCAATCCATTGAGCAATGATGGACTCAGCACTGCAGGTATCACTGCAGCCTCCCAACACCACTGAGGTCAGGGAGCGCTGTTGCCAATCCAGTTCCTCACGGAATGCTGCCCGAGCCAGTGCCTGCCAGTGGTTACTGACAGGTTGAGTACTGATCTGCTCCAGGAACCAGTGCAGACCCACCTTGGCACCCAGCTTAAGGTAAGTTTCAGTCACCAGTGCCACAGGCTTATTCTCCTGCTGTACTATCTGAGCGATATCCAGAGTAGAGAACAGGGTGCTCATATTCGCAATAACTGACGCCACAGATTCAGGAACACCTTCGCGCATCAATGAGTTAGCCTCTGAATCCAATGCTGCAACCTCATCGGCCACCATAAACAGATGAACATTGGTACGCAGTTCATCGAATACCGGCTTGAAGAAGGCCACTGTTTGTTCGATGCTCATGCTGCGGTTGCGGTGACGCACGAACCAGCGGCAGGAACGACGCAGGTTACGGCGCAACTGATGCAACATCTCACTCTGCACTACCGCAGGAATGACACCGTTGAGATCGGTAATCGCTTTGGTTAATTCAGCCAAGCCATAGACTTCACGTGTGATAGTGTAACAGATGGCCGCCTCGGCGACTGTGGCACCTGTCTCATCTTGCATCCGCTGGACAAAGTTCATGCCCATATCATTGACCAGTTCATTGGCCAGTGAAGTAGCAATAATCTCACCACGCAGCGGATGGTTCACCATACGGCTGGCATACTGCTTTTGCAACTTCTTGGGGAAGTAGGCGATCAGCAATTGGCTGAGGAAAGTATCATCGGTGATTTCAGGTGTCAGCAGCTGCTCTTTGAGTACCATCTTGGCATAGGCAACCAAGACCGATAATTCAGGACGGGTTAAAGGACGACCGGTCGCCATACGTTCAGCCAAATTCTCTTCCGATGGCAGGAACTCCAGCGCGCGATCCAGTTTGCCCTCTTTCTCCAGATAGTGGACAAAACGGATATGCTCTTTGAGCATTTCGGCACCGCGAACCTGAGTCACTGAAATTGAGCGGGTCTGATCCTTACAGTCCTGCAGTACGATTTCAGACACCTCTTCAGTCATTTCGCCAAGCAAGCGGTTACGTTGCTTCATGGTCATCTCACCATCAGCAACCAGACTGTTAAGCAGAATCTTAATGTTTACTTCGTTATCTGAGCAGTCCACACCGCCCACGTTATCGACGAAGTCAGTGTTCATACGACCTCCAGTGGAGGCATATTCGATACGTCCCAGCTGGGTACAACCCAGGTTACCCCCTTCACCGATAATCTTGGCGCGTACATCTTTACCGTTTATCCGCAGCGCATCGTTAGCGCGATCGCCCACTTCCGCATTGGTCTCAGAAGAGGCTTTGACATAGGTACCGATACCACCGTTCCAGATCAAATCCACTTTTGACTTCATCAACTCTTTGACCAGTTCAGTCGGCGTCATCGATGCCCTGCTGGTATCAAGCAGCTTCTTCATTTCCGGCGTCAAGGAAATTGACTTGGCGCTACGAAGGAAGATACCACCCCCCTTGGAGATCAGGTCACGGTTGTAGTCATCCCAGCTGGATCGTGGTAGGTCAAACAAACGCTTACGCTCAGCGTAACTGGTTTTATGATCCGGATTTGGGTCGATAAAGATATGCATATGGTTGAATGCACCAACAAGACAGGTGTACTCAGACAGCAGCATACCATTACCGAATACGTCACCGGCCATATCGCCAATTGCCACACAGGTAAATTCTGTACTCTGGCAGTCGATACCAATTTCACGGAAGTGGCGTTTAACTGACTCCCAGGCTCCTTTAGCGGTAATACCCATCTTCTTGTGGTCATAGCCGTTGGAGCCACCGGAAGCAAAGGCATCACCCAGCCAGAAACCGTATTCAATCGCAATGGAGTTGGCAATATCCGAGAAAGTTGCAGTGCCTTTGTCAGCCGCGACCACCAAATAAGGGTCATCTTCATCATGACGTACTACATTTGCTGGCGCACTGATCTCGCCGTTAACAATATTGTCAGTAATATCCAGCAAGCCCCGGATAAACAGACGATAACACTCCTGCCCTTCGGTAAAGAAGGCCTCACGCCCACCGTTTGCAGGCAACTGCTTACAAACGAAACCACCTTTGGCACCAACAGGAACAATCACAGTGTTCTTCACCTGCTGGGCTTTAACCAGCCCGAGCACTTCTGTACGGAAATCCTCACGGCGATCTGACCAGCGCAAACCTCCACGCGCCACTTTACCGCCACGCAGGTGAATCCCTTCTACTCTGGGCGAGTACACGAAGATCTCAAACTTCGGCAGTGGCTTGGGCATCTCAGGGATCATCTCAGGTGCAAACTTGAATGAGATGTATGGCTTGCTGTCGCCATTTTCCAGTGTCTGGTAGAAGTTGGTTCGCAAGGTTGCATGGATAAGATCCAGATAGCGACGAATGATGCGGTCATCATCCAGGCTGGATACATCGTCCAATTGGCGCTCAACCTGCTCCTGCAGTTTTTCCAGCGTGCGGGTACGCAGCTTGGGATTGAACTTGCGCACAAACATCTTAACCAGCATCTCTGCCAGCACAGGGTAATGACTAAAGGTTTCTTCGATATAGGCCTGCGAGAATGTGGCATCTATTTGTCTCATGTACTTGGCATAAGCCCTTACGATTGAGACCTCCCGCCCGGTTAGACTGGTAGACAGCAAAATACGGTTGAACCCGTCATCTTCCAGACGCTTGTTCCAGACGTCTGCCAGTGCGCTTTGAAATCTATCCTGACAATCCGCCAGGTTGGTGGCATTAACGTCCTTGACTGTCATCAGGAAGTCCAGGATCCAGTAGGTCTCACCATCTGCGGTAATAATTTCGTAGGGGCGCTCGTTAATGACCCGTAGACCGAAATTCTCTAGCATGGGCAGAACATCAGACAGATGAATAGGCTCATTTTTATGGAACAGTTTGAGACGCACCTTGTTGCCGGTCAGGCTGTTTTCCTGGGGCTGATAAAACAACATCCCCAACTCGTGACTGTCGCTGAGTGCTTCCAGTTGCAGCATATCCACAACGGCGGAGCTTGGGAACACATCTTCCTTATAACTGCGAGGGAAGGCATTGAAGTATTTCTTGCTAAGACGATTGCCCATATCGTCACCCAGTGACGTGTTGAGCGCACTGTACAGTTTGTCTTCCCAGGAACGTGCCGCCTCAATCAGATCGGTTTCAATCGCTGCCACATCCACATCCATATTATTGTTATCGACATTCACTATGTAGTGAGTTCGCGCCAATGTTGACTCGGAAAAATAAGTGGTGAATTCTACTTCTTTGTCACTGTTAAAATATTTGCCCAAAATATGCTGGGTATCTTCGCGCAATTTGGTGTTGTACCGGTCTTTGGAGACATACATCATGCAGGAGAAGAAGCGGCCAAACCCGTCCTTACGTACAAACAACTTCAACTTATCCCTGTCCTGCATTTGCAGCACGCCCCGGGCCAATGCCCAAAGATCATCAACACTGGCCTGGATTAGCTCATCTCTTGGCAGATTTTCCAAAATGTTGACCAATGCCTTGTAATCATGTGAGCGAGGTGCCAAAGCAGACAACTCCAGCACCCTGTTGATCTTCTGCGCCAGCAGCGGGATTTCCCTGGGGCTGCGGTTATACAGGTTAGATGCATACAAGCCCAGGAATCTGTCTTCACCGATCACATTACCCTTCTTGTCAAAACGCTTAATACCTATGTAATCAACATAGGCAGGACGGTGCACCCGGCTCTTGGTACTGCTCTTGGTCAAAACCAACAGGCTCTGATCCACCGCTTCCCTGCGAGCAGACTCAGACAAAGTCGATAACAGCAAACCATGATCAGGTTGTTGGTTCTGCCCAGGCTTGATCATCAAGCCCAGGCTGGTGGAAACATCGGGAACCAGTTCAAGATCGCCCTCAACCCGTTTGAGGTCATAGCGGCGGTAACCCAGCAGCGTAAAGTGGTGATTGTTCAAATACTCAAGAAAAGCAATGGATTCTTTGAGTTCTGCCTTATCTCCGGGGAAAGGCGATTTGGGCAGCCCGTCAATTGTTTGTTTTAGTTTGTTTGACATAGCCTGCCAGTCATTGACTGAGGCAGCAACATCCATCAGTACCGAGCGCAGTTCATCCTCCAGCGCTTTGATATCTTTAGTGCTGCTCTGACAATCAATTTCGATGGCAAATACCGCCACCTTTTCAACGTCATCCGGCGCTTCATTCACTGAGCTCACCTTGGTGACCAGTTCACCTTTGCGCTCAGTTGCAAAAGGTGTATGCAACATCATATGCGCGGTGATGCCCAGGCGGTTAAGCGCCATACTGATAGAATCCACCAGAAACGGCATATCGGGGTGCACAATTTCAATAATGGAGTGAGTAGATTGCCAGCCGTGCCTGGATTGGCTTGGGTTGAACACTCTCACCAGACTATCGCCCGGCTTGGTTGCGTTCAGAGAGTTCCACAGACTGAGGGCAGCGCCGTACAGATCGCTGTCATTACGTTGATGCAAATCTTCTTTTGACATCTGGGAATAGAGGCCAACGGCGAATTGCTCAACTTGCTTTGCTTGTGTGTGAGGTACTTTGGAGTGAATGAGGCTTACTACGTTTTCCAGTAGTACCGAAGGCATTGCATCTTTCAAGGCCATTTTGCTGTTTCCTTAAGCGTCTATGGCAGCGCTTTATCGTTAAACACAGGCTCCTACTCATGCTCCGAATCACAATATTTGTGACCCAGAACATCGTTGGAAGTGTATTACTAAATTCGTCCTAGTTCGAGGTGAATTTTAGAGCGATATTCTCTATTTATCCAGGCTTGACGGGGATTTATCAGGGCGGACTCTGCCTTGTTTGTTTTTTCACCAGGTAATATTCTGCTTTAAATCCGGACAACAAACGACAGATTAAAACTGAAAAAATTACTTATAAACGTAAGTATTGCTCAAACATCACTCAACGCCAACGTGAAATCCGCCCAAGGAAATTAGCAAAGCTGCAAACAAGTCCCCGCACCGCTCGGGCTTTGACTGCAACAGGAGTTCAAGGCATTTAACTGCAGGCATGCCGGCCCCCTCTGGCAGGATGATTGTCACTGTTAAAATTAACTATTCAGCAGCAAAAAGGGAGCGCAGGCTCCCTTTCTAGTTTTACATTTGGCGTTTACGCCAGAACAACGCTGCCAAGGCCGGTAATATAATAATGGCACCAAGCATATTTACCAGGAACATGAATGTGAGCAAGATCCCCATATCCATCTGGAATTTCAGCGCTGAGAAAAACCAGGTACTGACACCAATTGCCAGCGTTAAACCCGTAAAGATCACCGCACTGCCCCGCTCCACCAGCGCCTCAAAATAAGCCTGCTGCACTGCCATACCGTCTTTAAGCTTGGCGGACATGGTAGACAGAATATAAATGCCGTAATCCACTCCGATACCGACCCCCAATGCAATCACCGGCAAGGTGCTGACCGCCAGACCGATCTGCAGTTGCGTCATCAGCGCCTGAGCCAGAGTCGACACAACATACAATGGCACAATCACTGCGATGGTGGCGCGCAGCGATTTAAAGCTGATAAGGCAAAGTATAAAGACTGCCCCATAAACATAAATCATCATAGGCAGCTGCGCCTCAGCTACTGCCTCATTGGTGGCCGCCATCACGCCTACCGGACCGGAGGCCAGCTTAAATGTCAGCTGCTCGTTGTTCATTTTTGAAGCCAGCTGCTTAACCTTATCCACCACCACTTCGATAGTTTCTGCTTTGTGATCTTGCAGGAACAGATAAAGCGGCATCACGGAGCAGTCGGCATTGAGCAAACCTGAGTTGGTTGGCACCCGGCCAATTGCCTGTACCAAACTGGCAGTCGTGCGGGGCAACAATTGCCACTTGGGATTGCCCTCATTGAATCCGGCGTTCACCTTTTTGGCCACAGACGCGAGACTCGCTGTGGACTCAACGCCGGGGGTATTGGCCGCCAGCCATTCAAACTCATCGATTTGCGACAGCACCTCATGGTAAGTACAGGCTTCAGGAAAAGCTTCAACAATCACTGTCATCACATCAGTCGTGATAGAGAAATGATCAGTAATGAAAAAGGTGTCTTGGTTATAGCGGCTGTCCTGATGCAGCGCAGGTGCACCGGCATGCAAATCACCAATCTTCATCTGATTCGCCTGCTGCAACCCAAATCCATATAAAACCACAGTACACACCAGCACCACCACGGCATATTTGGGAGTGGCAAACTTTGACAGTACTTGCCAGATTTTCTGCACTCGGGTATCCCGGGCCGCATCTACGCCGAGTTTATCCTGTTGCAAATGGGTGTAAGAAATCAGCAGCGGCAATAACACTAGATTAGTCAGAATGATGACCGCCACCCCGAGAGAAGCCGAAATTGCCAGTTCCCGGATAATGCCGATATCTATCGTCAACAACGTCAGAAACCCAATCGTATCAGACAGTAACGCCACGCCGCCTGGGACTAACAGGGCGCGGAAAGCCGAAGCTGCAGCAGCCTTGGTCTGCTGACCATCGAGCACCCGTCGGCGCACCGAATTAATCATCTGTACGCCGTGACTGACTCCAATGGCAAACACCAGAAATGGTACCAGTATCGACATGGGATCCAGCCCAAATCCCACCACTGTCAACAGACCAAGCTGCCAAATCACCGCAATTAAACTGCAAACCAGCGGAAGCAGCGTCAACATCATTGAGTGAGAGAAAAAATACACCATGACGGCGGTGATCAGAATCGCAATCAGGAAGAACAGCAACACCCCTTTGGCGCCATCTGCTACATCTCCTGCCATCTTGGCAAAGCCTATGATATGGATGCGGATTTTATCGGACTCAAATTGCGCCCTCAGTTGCTCTTCAAGTTGAGCCGCAAAGGCGATGGTATCCAGCGACTCACCGGTTTGCGGATCAAAGTCCATCAACTGTGCGGTAACCATGGCAGCAGAGTAGTCCTGTGCCACTTCCCGACCAACAATACCAGCCTTTTCGATATTGTTTCGCACAATCTCAAGCCCGGCGGGGGTATTGGCAAAATCTGCCGGGATCACCGGGCCTCCGGCAAAGCCATCCTCGACGACTTCGGTAAAGCGGGTAGAAGGTGAATAGAGGGACTTCACCAGCGCTCTATCCACTCCCGGAATAAAAAAAAGCTGATCCTGCACTTTTCTGAGCGTGTCAAAAAAGTGAGGGTTAAATATATTGCCGCTGGTATCTTCGACCGCCACCATAATGTTGTTAGCACCACCAAAGGACTGTTGGTGCTTAAGGTAAGTCTGCATGTATTCATGCTTGAGCGGGATATTTTTAACAAACGCCGCATCCATACGCAGCTGACTGGCTTGATACCCAAGAAACAGGGTACAGAGTGCAAACAGCAAGATTACGCCGGCACGCCGCCGAAACAGAAAGGATTCAATTCCATTGACCAATTTTTCTAACATCATTCAGGCCCTGTTGTTGTTCTTGTTGGCTTAAAAGTAGACTGCGGGCACGCTATTGCTGCAGCTGAACTACCCCGGCTGTGCCAGACAGCCACAATCGACCCTGTTTATCCTCGATAACAGCGACAATATTCTCCCCCTGCCGTTTGGCCAGCTCCTGCACCTCTCCCGAGGGCAGCATCCTCAGCACCATACCGGCATTACCGACAAACCAGATACTGTCATCAGCGGCCCGGGTGGCAGCATTAATGGTCGCGGAAACCGGCAGGAACACCTGCTCAAACTGGTCGAATTGCCTGTCAGTGACGAACAAATGCCCGCGCAGCCCCATCAGATAAATTCGATCCCTGACTTCAATGGCATTGAACATGGAGCCATCATAGACAAAGTCCAGCACTTCAAAGGTCTTCCCCTGATCATCTGACAGCGCCACTAATCCCAGCTCCCCCAGCAGCAACAGGCGACCATCATTCAACTGCAGCAATCGATTAAAGTGGGGCAACAAGAATGCTCTTTCGCTGAGATAGAGTTGCTCATCCTGCCCCTTAAGGTCATTCAGATAAGCCACATCCTCGTCAAACAAAAGTTCGCCATGGAATTCTTCCGTCCAGGTCTGACCACTGTCGAGCGTGCGATAAAAAAGGCCATAAGCCCCAATAGCCACGCCTTCGTTTTCATTAAAAAACAACACATCAAGAAACGGCTTATCCAACTCGACAGACTGGTTCTGCAACATCCAGTTTCCACCACCATCACGGGTACGCAGGATAGTGGCGTCATGGCCCACCGCCCAACCTAACTGACCATCGAGGAAAAATACTTTAGTCAACAAACTGTCGACCGGCGTGGCTACCTGCTGCCAGTCATCTCCCTGTTGCAGCAGCACATGTCCCCGCTCTCCTACGGAAACCAAACCGTTTTGAGCCAGTGCAAGATCAAGCAACAGAGAGGATTTTGCCAGCGGTTGAATTTGAGGATCGACAGACGTGGCCTGAACCGGCAAGGCCAGCAGTGCCAGGGCACTGACAGCAAAGGCGCCACGAAGGATGCAAGACAGCATACAAACTTCCTTTTACTTTCAGGACGCCAGACAGGCGCCCTGGTGACAACCAGAATTAACGAATACCGCTGCGACGCAGCGCATCAGGCGTGAAATCTGACGCATTCAGGGTGGCATTGAAGTCGTACATCTGGCCTTCATTATCCAACCCTATCGCCAAATAACGGCGGGATTGCAGATCGTGGAAGACTTCAAGCGTACTCCACGGCGTTGGCACTTCGTAGTAGTTCAGGTTGTGGGCAAAGGCGACACGATAAAGCTCACCACGGTTGTCATACATGTCAGTGGCGGCAACCTGCCATGAGTCTTCATCGATGTAGAATACCCTTGTCTTGTAGACGTGGCGCATACCGTCCTTGAGGGTCGCTTTGACTTCCCAGACTCTGTGCTTTTCCCAACGCACCAAATCAGGATTAATGTGACCGGGTGTTAGGATCTCGTCGTACTTCACTTTATCTGAGTGCAGTCGGTAGTCATTGTAAGGAATGATAATTTCCTTTTTCCCCACCAGTTCCCAGTTATAGCGGGAAGGCGATCCATTGAACATATCATAGTCATCAGTGGTGCGCAGACCATCAGATACCGTGCCCGGCGTGTCAAAGGCAACATTGGGTGCCTTACGTACGCGGCGCTGCCCCGTGTTGTAAGTCCATGCCTGACGCGGCAGGGCTTCCTGATCCATGGTCTCTTTTACAAGCAGCGCGGTACCGGCCAAACGAGCTGGCTGAGAAACCACTTGCTTGAAATAAAACAGTGTATTGTCTTTTTCCAGTTGTTCAGGCGTCGCTTCGGGACGGGAATATTCAAAACGCAACTGCTCGGACAACTCAACCAGTGTGTAGTTACCTCCTTTGGTTGGAGCGGCTTGATTACGCTCAGTGGTGGCATCTACTCCACGAAAACGTAGAATGTGATTCCAGATAGCTTCCAACCCATTGGCAGGAATGGGGAAAGGTACCCCGATAGCGGCGCCCTTGATGCCATTGCCATCGGCAACCAATTCAGCACTAGTGGCATTACGTTTGGTTGCATCATAGACGTACTGGGGCCAGGATGCGCTGCGACGCGTCGGATACACATTCATTTTAAAGGTGTCTGGGTACAGCTCTAACAATTTCATCTCACCCGTAGTTAACAGGTCTTTATACTTTGCCTTGTTGGCATTTGTAATGGTGTAAAGCACCTTGTCATCAGCGTAGGGGTCCGGGTGGTGGTCGCCCGGTTTATAACCGGCCATAGGCTTGGTGATGCCGCCATCCCAAGCTGGAATCGAGCCATCTGCATTGCCGGCTTTTTCTGCTCCCATAGGCGTTAAACTGCTTCCTAATTTGGCAGCCTCGGCCTCGGACACCTTGGCATCCACAGCTCCGGAGGCCAATCCAACCAGTACAGCTGCAGACAATATCGTTAGTTTCTTCATTTTATTGTCCTTATTAGATTGAATACTTGATATTGAACGATACATAGTCACGATCTGACATCAGGTTGGTGGTTCCTACTCCACCAAAGAAGGAGTTGTAGGAAACATCCAGTCCCCACTGACTCTGGTAATCAAAGTTCATCCCAAGTGCGACAGACTTCTTACCTTCGGTAAACAGGAACATAGGATCAGGTGTGATACCTTTGACGTCATGGGAGAAGATCATTCTGGCCGACATGTTCACACCCGCAAACAGGTTGAAATAATCCGCTTTGCCGACCAAACGGTAGCCCCAGGCAAAATCCGTCGGGAACGGATTGGTTTCAGGGCCATTGTGAAGGGCCTGAATAATCCCTGGCATATCCGGATTACCACCAGAGCGTGCAGTACCCGGGCCATTGAGACGCAATTCGTCATGACTTGGCATGTTATGGATCCACACTCCGCCAAATTCGGCCAATACCGTCAGATTGTCAGTTCCCAGCGTAGGACCAAACAGATGGGTCAGCGTCATCTGAGTCTGAGTCGTATCACGCAGAATGTAGCCCTGGGCATATTCACCCGGTCCTATCGGCTTGATAGATTTTCCATATTGAGACAGACCATCAAATTCCGGTCTTAATCCGGCATTGGCCAGCTGTTGAGGCATTGCTTCAAACAGCAATTCCACATCATCGATCTGCAAAGGTTCATCCTGACGATGGGCTATTTCCCCGGCGACCGAGGTGTCACCAATCAGGGTATTAAAGCTGAAACCATAAAGCTTGATATCTTCTGGATAAACGATTTGTGCCTTGGAGAAACTACCCAGTTGCAACAAGAGATCGCGATCGATATTACCTGCATTGTTTCTCACAACCGCCAAGTCATTCAGTAAAGTGCCGGTTGAAAAATCGGCGGTAGTTCCTGAGATCAGCGGACGACGACTATGGTAATTAATAAAGTACAGACCAAACTCTGTCTCACCAAGCTCAGGCGCGTAGTAACCCAGTCTAACACCGTATTGTCCATCATCGGCAGGTTCAAGTTCATCCTGAACCAGAGTGACTTTGGTGGGATAAGCCAACGCCAAATTAACCAACTGCTGAGCAGGAATAATCTGACCGGACGCCTGCATAGCTGCCAGCTTTTCATATTCACCGATCAGGAAGTCCAGGTTGATATCCGGATTGGCGTTGAAGCCTAACTGAGCATTCTGGTGATAGCCACCAAAGCCGACAAAATCATTGGTAGAGAAAAATGACCCCGGGGGGGGAACCCATATCGGCTTCCACTCGTACTGATAGAAGGCTTCTATGGAAAGATTATTGGTAATCCCCAAGGATGCCCAAACCATCCCCTGAGGACGGAAAGCTTCTTTTAATTCAGCGCCGGGCGCATTGAGAATATTAAGGTCTACCGGGTTAATTACACTGATCCCGTGAGCGATCAGCGTACTTTCACCCCATGAAACCACCTGATTCCCCACTCTCACTGACAACGGATTCCGACCGTCATTCAGGTCAAAATTCCCGTAGATGAAAGCATCTAGCAGGCGAATGTCCTTACATATCACCTCTTCAGCCCTTTTATCGGCGCAAGCATCATAATCAAGGCCCGTCAGCGGGTCACTGAATCCAAAGTCGTCCCTGACTTTCTTGTCGTCATAAAAATACATACCCCGGGCAAACAAGCCGAAGTTCTCGTACTTTAAAGATAACTCATGCAGGCCTTTGACAATCTTAGAGGTGGTATCGCCCTGGGCATAGAGTAGGTTACTCAGATCATTGTTACTGGAATAAGAACCTGGTTGAGCCCAGATTTCCTGCGGGGTGTATATGGTGTTATCGAAAGCGGAATAGCCGCTCCAATCAAATCTGGGGTGATTCACCTTCCCTATATAATCCCAGTCCCTGTCTTCAGTGCGCCAGCTCGCACCTACCGTCCAGGTCGAGTCAAAGGAACCCTTTACATCACCCCAATTAAAGGAAAACGCCTCGGCTTTGGGTAATATTCCGATACTGATGGCCGACGCAACCCCCAATGCTATTGCCGACTTGTTAAATTTGCCTTTAACAATTTTCATTTTAGCTTCTCTCCGTAACCTGCCTAGATTCGTTGTTATAGGAATTTCAACTAACATCCTGTTAGCCCACAGGCAACACCATTGTTACAGTAATTACGGATGATGAGCAAGGCGCATTTCCAGAAAATTTTAATAAAAATTGGGCACTTATCTTTAACTCAAGGCGGGAGATACGGACAGATATTTGAAAAAAAAGCGTGTAGATACCCAAAAGCCATTCAGTCAGGGGGTAAACGACTTTGGATCAATAAGATAGTTGTTAGCAGAAGATAAAAAACCAAACGCTTATATAACACATTCGTTTGAAGTAATTGCTCTAGACTCGTTCGAGAGACACCAATTTTCCGCCGGCGTCCAATTTGAGCCTGAAATGGCCATGAATACCCGCGGAAGTAAAAAAAGGCCTAAAATGACGACAGTGCACCCACAGTCTCTGACCACTGTGGGCATGCACTTCAACCTTATCTACAACTCCCTGGTAGTAAGGCAAAAATTCTCTGTAGGAAAGATGAAGACTAAAAGTGTATTCCATATGTGGATGCCAGATCCTGGACAACGGACCTGGCGTTTTCTCCGATTCAGACGCTCAAGGCCCGCTCCACTTTTTCAAACAGGTCCCGGGCCAGGTCCGGCATCTGTTTAAGCTGCTGTAAACAATCCCTCATCATCTGCTGCCGGGCATCGTCAAACTTGGCAAACTGGATAAGCGGGGTCATGAGCCGCGCCGCAACCTGAGGGTTAACCTGATTGAGTTCCTTCAGGCAGTCGGTCATAAACTGATAACCTTTCCCATCAGCACGGTGAAATTGAGCGGTATTGGCCGCCGCAAAACTGCCTATCAGCGCTCGCACACGATTGGGGTTGTTCATACTGAATGCTGGATGTTGTCTCAGACTCTGGATCCGTTCGATACATTGTTCGGTATCCTGTATGGCCTGCAGGGTGAACCACTTGTCCATCACCAACGGCGTGTTGTGCCAACGCTGCTCAAACTCAGCCATTAGAGCGTCTCTGGCAGGCAAATCAGCTCGATTAGCCGCCATCAGAGCGCCGAGCGAGTCGGTCATATTGGTCGCCTGATTGAATTGCTCCAACACCAGCGATTCGTGCGCTTCATTGACCAGGCACAACCAGCCGAGACTGGCATTTTTCAGGGCTCTGGCTGAAGCTGTATCGATAAACGTCATGGCACGATAAACTGCCAGCAGTTCGTCTTCACAGCCAACCGCCATCTCTTCGAGCACATACTCACGAGCTGCCAGCAATTTATCCAAATCAACCCGTTCAACTTGTTCAATCAGTGCCTGAGCGGCTGGAATATTGAGGATCTCGGCAACCAATGCAGGATCCAATGAGTCATCCAACAATACACCACGCAGAGCATCAATCACTCTTGGATCAAGCAACATCACCTCACCTTGTTCAAGGCGCGCAACGTTCTGCCAAATTGCCTGGCTGATCAGAGCCACCGATGCTTCCCAGCGAGCCACCTCGCTGGAGGCATATCGCATCAAATGGACTAGTTGAGCAACACTGTAGTCATATTTCAGCCTTACCGGCGCAGAGAAATTCTGCAGCAGTGAAGGCACAACTTCTCCGGGAAGATTGTCAAACACAAAGGTCTGGCAAGCATTCTTAACATCCAGCACTTTATTCAGCAGCGGCGTACCATCGCAAGCCAGCAATTCCACATCAAACGGAATATGTAAAGGCAGAGCATCGCTGCCGCCGACCGGATTCACTTGGCAGACATTCAACTCATAGCGGCCGGTCGTTGCATTATATTTGTCCTTCACTGTCACCACTGGCGTACCGGCCTGCTCATACCAACGACGGAATTGAGTCAGGTCCACACCGGATGCATCCTGCATGGCGGCAACAAAATCATCACAGGTTACGGCTTGGCCATCGTGACGTTCAAAGTACAACTTCATCCCTTGCTGGAATCCTGCCTCCCCCAGCAGGGTATGCATCATGCGGATCACCTCGGCGCCCTTGTTATACACAGTGACCGTATAGAAGTTATTCATTTCAATCACAGACTGAGGACGAATGGGGTGCGCCATAGGACCCGCATCTTCTGCAAACTGCTGGTTCTGAATGACCTTGATCGCCTGAATGCGATTTACTGCACGCGAACCCATATCTGCACTAAATTCCTGATCGCGAAATACCGTCAGTCCCTCTTTCAAACTGAGCTGGAACCAATCCCGGCAGGTCACCCGGTTGCCTGTCCAGTTGTGGAAATACTCATGACCAACAACCGATTCAATACCATGAAAATCGTCATCAGTAGCGCTGTCACTATCCGCCAGCACATACTTGGTATTGAAGATGTTCAACCCTTTGTTTTCCATCGCCCCCATGTTGAAGAAATCCACCGCGACCAGCATGTAAATATCAAGATCATACTCAAGATCAAAACGCGACTCGTCCCAGGCCATCGCCTTTTTTAGTGATGCCATCGCATGTTCGGCTTTGTGCAGATTGCCCTTGTCCACAAACACCTGCAATTTGACTTTGCGGCCACTGCGGGTGACAAAACTGTCCTCCAGCAGTTCAAAATCACCGGCAACCAGCGCAAACAGATAAGAAGGTTTCGGAAACGGATCCTGCCAACAGGCAAAATGGCGACCGTCCTCCAACTCTCCTTTATCAACGAGATTGCCGTTGCTGAGCAGAAAAGGAAATGCTTTGTCAGCTTCTATGCGAACATCATATTTCGCCAGGACATCGGGACGGTCAAGAAAATAAGTAATACGGCGGAACCCCTCAGCCTCGCACTGGGTACAGAAGGCGCCATCAGACATGTACAAACCTTCCAGGCTGGTATTGGCCGCTGGATTGAGCAGCGTAACCACTTCCAGTGTAAACTCGGCATCATTAACCGATACCTTAAGCCCGCCTTCAAACTGTTCAACATCTGCCGATTCTCCGTTGACTCTGACAGACTCCAACTGCATGCCTTCGCCATCCAGGATCAGCGGCGTAACGTCATCGGCAAGGCGGCGAACCAAACTGGTCGCCGTTACCCGGGTGGCTTGTCCGTCGAGAGAAAAATTCAGGGAAATAGAATCGATGGTGTAATCCGGAGCCCGATAATCTTTTAAATGTTTTGCCTCTGTCTGCGACATTTCACTTCAACCCTTCTTCATTTCAGTGACAAAAAACGCGCCCGAAGCGCGTTTTTGAGAACTAGTACCGGCATCAGCCAGCTTTACGTTTAGCGGTTTGCTCAACATCAACCATGTCGAGGGTAATCAGCGCGGTTTCTTGCAGGAAGGGATCGGGAGTTTCCATCACGTCCTTATCATCGATTTCATCCAGCGCCTTAACCGCCTTAAGTCCTGCTGCAACACGACGCTCGTTGGTGCGGGCCAGCGCTTTGCTGTCTTCCTCATCACGCGTTTTCAGGCGCTCAGACTCAACCAGAGAGATGGATTTATCATCGTGCCTCTTCTGGTATTCAGCGATATCTTCAAAAATGTAGGCGAACTCGCGATCATGCTTGATGCGCTGATCATGCTTTTGAGTCAGAGTCCCAATCAAACTGGCAGATACGTCACCGGAAGTGGTGTACTGAGCGACCGGTACCTGATCCCAAGGCAGCGCATTTTTTTCTTCCGCTTCGCCATATTCACCCGGCTTTAATGCGCTCGGGAACGAAATATCCGGGGTAACTCCCTTGAGCTGAGTACTGCCGCCGTTGATACGATAAAACTTGGCGATTGTGTACTGCACATGCCCAAGGGGTTGATCATACATATCATAGATACGACCCAGACCCTTATGCTGCTGGACAGTGCCTTTACCGAAGGTTGATTCACCCACGATCAATGCACGATTATAATCCTGCAGTGCGGCGGCAAAAATTTCTGATGCGGAGGCACTGTATCTGTCGACCAATACTGTCAGCGGACCATCATAGGCCACCTTACCGTCATTATCCCTGTTCTGGGAAATACGACCACTGGTATCACGGATCTGCACAACAGGCCCTTTGTCGATAAACAGACCGGTCAGCAAAGTGGCTTCAGTCAGCGCACCACCGCCATTGCCTCGCAGGTCAATGATGATGCCTTCTATTTTGTCAGCCTTGAGCTTTTCCAACTCTTTTTCCACATCGCGGGAAAGATTCATGTAAAAACCGGGAATTTGGATCACGCCGACTTTACGCTTGGCATAAGCCCCCTCTTCCATTTCAACAACTTTGGAGGTCGCGGCTCTGTCTTCCAAACGAACCTGATCCCGGACAATGGTGATTTCAACTGGCTCAGCGTTGGAACCGCCCTTCTTGGGCAGAACCTGCAATACAACTTTGCTGCCCTTGGGGCCTTTGATAAGTTCAACCACGTCATCAAGACGCCAGCCAATCACATCGACGACCTCTTCACCTTCCTGACCGACACCTATGATACGATCCTCAGGGAACAACTGTTCACTCTTGGCGGCAGGGCCTCCGGCGACCAATGATTTAATCACTGTGTAGTCATCGTCCATTTGCAGTACGGCGCCGATACCTTCAAGGCTGAGATTCATTTCCATCTGGAAACGCTCAGCACTACGGGGAGACAAATAGCTGGTGTGAGGTTCAACTGTCTGAGCAAATGCGTTCATGACGCCCTGAAAAACATCCTCACTCTTGGTCTGCCCAAGACGCTTGATGGCGTTGTTGTAACGCTTGGAAAGGATCTTGACAATCTCATCCCATTTTTTGCCGGTCATCTCGAGATTCAGCGCGTCATACTTGACACGTTGCCGCCACAACTCGTTTAGCTCGGCTTCATTTTTAGCCCAAGGCGCCTCTTCACGATCGTACTCATAGACATCACCGGGCTTATTGAAATCCATCGGTTCATTGAGCAGCGACAGCGCGTAAAGGAGTCGTTCATAACGACGCTTCTGCGCCAAATCGTACATCTGGTACGCCTTGTCGAGATCGCCACTTTTCAGCATCTCATCGAATTGAGTGCGGAATGCATTGAAGCTGTCTACATCGGCCTGAGTCAACACGTCACGGCGATAATCCAGCTGCTGCAGATAACGATCTAAAATCTGCTCGGAAAGGGCATCATTCAGAACGAATTTGTGGTAGTGAGAGCGGGTCAACAGACCTGTCACCCGCTTGCTGGCCACTTTGTGTTGTGGCTCTTGCGTTAGCTTAGGTAACTCGTTGACTTGAATTGCCGGGGAAATGGCCCACGCCGACATCCCGATAAACATGGCTGCAATGGACGCGGCAATAGTCAGTTTTCGCATCAACAAGTTACTCCTTTACGATATTGGTTATACCAGGATGTGCTCTACACGTACTTTCACTGTCAAGCCAGTATCCAGCTGTACGTGAACATCCTCTTTGTTAATGTCGATAATCTGTCCTTTCACTGGCGTCATACCCAGTTTGACATTAACACGCTGATTCGGTTTCAGCTCACTTAACTGAGCGGGCATCAGATTTTCCGCAACAGTATGTGCCTTCTTGGTCATTGGCTTGTCCTGACGCTTGGCTTTGGCTGGGCGAGGCTTGGCAAATTCTCTCTTGGCTTTGGCTGCTGGCTTCTTACCGGCGTTGTCTTTCCTGGCCTGCTCAGCACGTTTGGCCCGGGCTTTATCCTGGCTTTCTTTCAGCGTTACCTGGGCATGTTCAATATGCTGAGCTTCCAGTTCACCACAAGGATTACCATCCAAATCAACGCGCTGTGCACCTGCTTTAATGCACTTCAGATAACGCCAACTACTAGTATAGCGTCTCAGGGCTACGCGCAATTGGGTCTTACTGACTTTGGAATCATCAGCCAACCTTTCAGCCAAATCCTGAAACAATCCAATCTTGAGCGGCTTAGTTTCACCTTCGGCGACAAAGCACAAAGGAAATGTTTCATACAAATACGCCAGAATAGCGTTGGTGTCGGTCAACTTTTCTGTTGATTCCATCATTACTTCCACAGTTATCTTGCAAATCAGCAAAGGTAAACGTTTGTCATACCCAATATGCCGATTCAATCAGTCAATATTATTACCAAGTGATTTTACTCAGTGTCAAAAAATCACTCCGTTACGGGCTGTTTCCGCAACCCCAACATACCCTATGGAGTCGCTCTCGCCTAGAGCAGGCAATGGCTTCGACACAGGACACGGTCGCTTATTATAAGCCGCACTCAGGTGAATGCGACCATGATTTACGCCAAAGCGGTCAATGTTTAAGCAAACAATGCGATTTCAAGGGTTTTAACCAGCTTCTCCAGCCCCAGTTGGTCGTTCATATTGAACCGATTATACCGGGGACTATCGATATCCAGCACCGCAATCACTTGGCCGTCACTGTGCAGTGGAATCACCATTTCTGCATTACTGACGCTGTCACAGGCGATATGACCCTCGAACTGATGCACATCATCCACACGCAAGCTAGTGTCAGTTGCCGCACTGACACCACACACGCCCTTCCCCCATGGGATTCTGGCACAGGCGACTTTGCCCTGAAATGGCCCCAGTACCAATTGTTCACCTTCTTTTATGTAAAAACCCACCCAATTGAGTTCAGGCAGCGCCTGATTAATCAATGCGGAAAAATTGGCCATCGCAGCAATCATATTGGATTCACCATCCAACAGTGCCTCAGCCTGTCTGTTCAGAGAGTCATAACATACTTGATTCATCTAATTCCTCAGTCGGATTTTGCCGCCGGTTTGCGAGAAACCTTCTTGGTAGATTCAGGGGTTTCAGCCTTGACCTGTGCCCCACCTTTTAGCAACGAAGATAGCTCATCTTTATGATTTGCCATATAAAAAGCCAGCTTTTCCCAGTCGGTCTCGGCAACTTCCATTTCACAACGCTGAAGAAAAGGCAGTAGATTGTCAGCGATATCCAGCATTTTGTCATATGCATCCGCCTCCTTTTTAGAAGTAAACGTCATCTTCTCAATCCCTTCTCTTACCACGACATATTGAACCACGACAGCCATGATTTACTCCGTATTAGCCAATACTGTTTTTATATACAGTAAAATAGTGACACAATCCCCCACCAATTATCAACCTGAACCACTACTTCAGAATTACTTACTGATATTTCAACGTAAAACAATTAATATGTAATCCAGACTTCAGTGATGCCTGTGACCATCAGCAGCAAGAATTTGTAACACTCTGACTTCTACAGCGGGTGATGCACCAACAATGCTGTTAACCTATACTTTTGAGTCCAGGACAAACGGATAACAGGACATAGGGTTCCTGACTTACAGATGGATTCAGACTTTTCCCAGCATTCAGCCCCGAGCGAAAATCCCACGCTACCACCGATAGTATTGTGTCGTTCCTGCGATTTGGTAGTTAGCCGGCATGAATTGCCAAAAGGTGTCAGAGCGTTGTGCCCCCGATGTCATACAGTGCTGTATGACACTCCCTATTGCTCCATCAATGGCATGCTGGCGATCTGTCTGGCAGCGCTGCTTTTGTATTTTCCCGCCAATCTGCTGCCGGTCATGGAGTTGCAGTTTTTCGGGTCAGTGCGTACAACCACCGTCTTTGGTGGCGCTGCTGCTTTGCTTGAGCAGGGTTTTCCTGTTGTTGGCGTCGCCGTAATGGTGGCTGCCGTTATCGCCCCCGGACTGCTGATATTGTCGATACTCAGTCAAATCCTACTGGTCAAATACGCGCTTCATACCACCTGGGGACCTAGACTGCTGAAATTACTTCTGACCCAACAAAGCCTGCTGACAGAACTGAGTATGCTAGAAATTTACCTCATCAGTTTTTTGGTATCCGCGTTTCAACTATCTGAACATGCTGATATTTATTTCGGAATAGGCACCTTCTGTTTCAGCATGCTGTTTTTGTCGGCACTCTTCTTGCTGAGGGAATATAATCAGCAGCACATGTGGAGTTTTCTGGATGACAAATAGTCTTCAGGGAAAAGACATCGGTATGTGCCTATGTCCCGTATGCCAACGCAACAACAAGGTAGCAGACGGCTATTGCCCCCGTTGCGGCACCTCATTGAGATGTCGAAATCTGGCAAGCCTGCAACAGAGCTGGGCACTGCTGATTACCGCTGCAGTGTTGCTGATACCCGCCAATATCTACCCTATTACCATAGTCACCAGCCAAGGGAAGATTACCTACGACACCATTTTTTCGGGCATCTCGCACCTAATCCATCTAGATATGCTGCCCATTGCTATCATAGTATTCACCGCTAGTATCGTGGTCCCTTGGTTAAAAATCATAGGGCTTGCCATATACCTTACTGCCATTACCTTTAAATTGCCTATTCCCAAACGGGTATTGATGACAGGTTTTCATATTATTGAATGGATAGGTCGGTGGTCCATGCTCGATCTGTTTGTAATCTCCATTACGGTTGCTCTGGTGAATATGGGCCAACTGATGGATGCTAAGCCAGGGCCGGCAGCGACCGCCTTTGCCCTGGTCATTCTGTTCACACAACTTGCTGCCAAAGTACTCGACACACGTTTACTCTGGGATCGACTGGAAGCTCAAGATGACGCAAGCTCAACCGCCGAAAATCGTTAAAAAGAAACTCTTTTCCCCCATCTGGCTGTTGCCCTTGGTGGCTTTGGCCCTGGGAGCTTGGCTGGGGATTAAAAGCCTGAGGGAACAGGGTATTGAAATTGAGATCCACTTTCCCAGTGCCAGCGGTATTGATGTAGGGAAGACCCTGGTGCGCTATCAGGGTCTGAACATAGGCAAAGTGGTCGATATTGGCCTTCACAGCGATCTTTCCGGCGTTGATGTGAAAGTCCTGATGGATTACCGTGCCCAGCCATTTCTCAAAACCGGCACCAAATTCTGGCTGGTCACCCCCAAAGCCTCTATCACTGGAATAGAAGGGCTGGATGCCCTGTTTTCCGGTAACTATATTGCGGTTCAGCCGGGGAAAGGTGTGTCAAAAACCGACTTTGTCGCCCTTGAAGAAGCTCCATCCATGCTCCCCGGAGAGCCCGGTATGGTGGTAGAACTCAAGGCCAGCCAGCTGGGATCAGTCGATGTCGGTTCCCAGATATTCTTTCGTCAGATCCCCGTAGGTGACGTGGTCAGTTATAAGCTGGAAGCAGATCAAAGTATCAGCATCAGCGCCTTTATCAAAGATCAGTATGCGCACCTGGTGAAAAACAACTCCAGATTCTGGAACGTTTCCGGTGTTTCGGTGAATGCCTCTTTGCAGGGAGTTAACATTCAAACCGAAAGTCTCAGTGCCATTCTGGCGGGTGGCATCGCCTTCTCATCAGATCCCAGCGCCGAAAACGCGGCCAACAACATGGCGTTCACCCTGTACAACAGCAAAGAGCAGGCGCTTGGCGGCATAAATTTCACTCTGTCGGCTTCCTCTGCTGATGGGCTTGGAAAAGGCAGCGCCATTCAGTTTCGAGGCATACAAGTCGGTGAAATCAGTTCAGTATCCCTCAGCAATAACGGCGTTAAACTGCACGCCAGACTGTTTGATGACTACAAAGAACTGCTGGCCGGCAGTAATCAGTTCTATTTGCAGGGCGCAGAAATCTCTCTCAATGGCATTGAACATGCGGCACGTTTAATCACAGGCCCTGCCATTGAGATGGTTCCCGGACGGGGTGCGGCCGTCAGTGATTACCCCCTGCTTAGCAGCCATCCCCAAAGAAACACCGATAAACTGCAAATCCGTGCAGTCAGCGCAGACAATCCGGGGATCAGTGTCGGCGCACCAATCCGGTACAAGGCCTTCGACATAGGGAAAGTCACCTCAGTCGCGCTGGCCGCTGATTTTTCCAGGGTTGAATATCAGCTGGAAATTCAGGAAGCCTTCAAGCCGTTACTGCTACAGGGCAGCTACCTGTTACCACAGTCAGCCCTGCAAGTGGATGCCTCACTGGAAGGGGTATCAGTCAAGACTGCTGATGCCACCACCTTACTCAATGGCAGCCTTGATCTGGTGCGCGGCCAGGGCAAACAGCTGCTGAAAAGCAAGGATGTACTACAGATATACCCTTCAGCCGAAATGGCGATTGCGCAGCAAACCCGTTCAGGTAAGCAGCTAATCAGTCTGCGAAGTATTGATGGTGCCGGTGTCAGCAAAGGCTCACCTGTATATTTCAGGAAAATGCAGGTCGGCCAGGTCAAAGAGGTACAATGGCAGCCAGGCAGCCAGGATTTCCAGGTTAAGATAGAGATCGACAAACCGTTTGTCACCCTCACCGGAAATCACACAGTATTCTGGCAAAACAGCGCCCTGGAAATGAATGCCAGTCTCTCGGGCGTGGATGTTAAAGTGGCGCCGTTAAAAGGAGCCATTCATGGCAATATAGGCCTTGCTCAGCTTGAGCCGGGTACGGTCGTTGACCACAACATACTCTACAGCAATGAAAAATTGGCCAAAGCTCAGGCGCGACAGATTTCGCTGACATTTCCGGCATCAGCGTCCGTTAAACAGGGCGCTGCCATTCGCTATCAGGGCTTTCAGATTGGCGAAGTCCAACACGTCTCCCTCGCCGATAACTTGCAGACTGTTCAGGCTCAGGCGTGGCTTTATGGTCAATATGCCGATGAATTTATGAAAGCTGACAGTCAGTATTATCTAGTGAACGCGCAAATATCGCTGGCGGGTATCAAGGCACCGGAAACCTTGCTGACCGGCCCCTATATTTCGGCACTACCCGGGGGTTCGGCCTCCGCGTCAAATCACTTCGATGGCAAGTTACAGGCCGATCTGTACAGTGATACGCATGCAGATGCACTGAAAGTCACTTTGATTCGCCCTATGCTTGGGTCAATCAAGGCTGGCACTCCTGTGCTTTATCGGGGTATTCATATTGGTGAAGTCAAAGGCTTTGACCTGAATGCCAGTGGTCAGCAGGTGCAAATCTATCTGGCCATCGGCGCCAACTTCCGCCACTTGATAAACCGCACCAGCAAGTTCTGGGATGACTCAGGCATCAAGGTGGACTTTGGCCTGTTCTCCGGCGCACAGGTAGAAACCGGCAGCGTAGAGAACATTCTGGCTGGAGGCATTGCGGTCGCCACAGAAGCTGCCAATTCCCCCGACAATCGCCTGGCTGAATCACCTGTTTTCACACTTAACAGTAAGGCTGATAAACAGTGGCAGGATTGGGCACCGGCTCTTAAGTGACCCTCTGCACAACGCCACACCATTAAACTGAAAAGGGATGCCACTTTTGCATCCCTTTTTACTTTTCCTAATCTGGGTTTCGAGCCGGACCTGTTAGGGAAGGTGCGAACAAGTCCTCGCACCGCTCTGACTTACGGGCAAATTCGAGTTCAAGGTATTCAGGTGCAGCCAGGCAGGTTGCCTTTCAAAGCGCAATACCACAGCAATCGTGTAAACCCGAAGGCCCCGAATGGCGAGGCTGACAGCCCTATCTGCTTGGTTGCAGCTATCGCTAAGGACTCAGAGCATTAACGTCGAGCTGCGTCGCGCATCTCGGGGCTGTCATCACTGGCAGAACCCCCACGGGGCTTATTCTCACTTTCCTTAATGCAGTGTAGTTATCGCGACTGGCAATCCTACCCTGTTAACTATCTCTATGTCGCGTTGTTGAACCTCAACGCCTGGTTTTGGGTAATAACATTGCTTGGCCATGGCAAAAAGTGCCAGAATAAAGACTGACAGGGTCTGTCATACGCTAACAAGGCGGTTTATCCCTTTTACATTTTTCATCAAACCGTGTTAGGGTCTGTTGACCTTTGAAGATGGTTTTTGCAGCACTTTGTCGTTGTTTTATACAAAGCAACGCGATTGTGCTGTAGTTGTTCTACA
>JAJNAU010000020.1 GCA_021462625.1 Shewanella sp. | reverse complement strand
ATACCTCGAACTCGCTTTTGCTCATAAGCCAGAGTGGTGCGAGGACTTGTTCGCACCTTCCTTAGGGTTAGAACAGGTATTCCAGTTTTACCCAGGCGTTGCGGCCAGGTTCGTTGACCTGGAAGGTCGGAACACTGCCGGGGACATCGTTACCGGCGCCGCTACGGCTGATATGCTCGGCATAGGTGCGATCAAACAGGTTCTCAACCCCCATGGTCAGGCGCATATGCTCGCCATGCTTCCAGCCTGCGTTGAATGCCAGGGTGCCGAAGCCGGCGCTTTCACCCAAATCCTGACCGGAGATATTGCCTTGCCCCTTGGCGACTCTGTCCTGTGAATCCACCACCCGCCACAGCAGACCTAAGGTCCAGTCGCCGATGCGATAATCCACAGTCAACCGGCCTTCCAGCGGTGATACCTGCCCCAACGCTTCGTTATCGGTATCATTCTCACCGTGGGCATATACCAGGCTCAGCTGAGTTTGCAGCGACTCAGTGATGCGCCACTCGGCTCCCAACTCGCCGCCCCAGATGGTGGCATCGATATTACGGGAGCGACTAACCACTTTGCCGTCAACCTTTAAGCGATTGTCGATAAGGATATAATCCTTGATTTCACCGTAATACAGGGCGCTGGAGAGGGTGATGGCGTCCATATCATAGATCCAGCCGGCGTCCAGCTGGGAGGTTTTTTCCGGCTCAAGATCAAAGGCTTTTTGGGAGGCATCTGCAGCCGAAGCCTTCATGATTTCCCAGTAATCAGGGATACGCTGGGCATAGCCCACGCCCAGATAATATTGGTTACCACCAAACTCGTGCTCAATGCGGGCAAAACCAGACACCAGATCATCTTGACGTTCACCCTTTTGAGCCACGTGCAGCTCGGTATCCCAGTAGTCATAACGGATACCTGTAAACAGTACCACAGGCTCAAAGTCGTACTCGAACTCACCGAATACACCAAACTGGGTGTAACTCATATTGTCTTTAAACGGCTTGCCCAGCAGCACATCCAAATCGCCCGGGAAAGCCGGGTTGTAAGGGTCGTTGACGTTGCCAACGGTGCGGCCTTTATGCACTGAATCCTGCATATCGGCACCCGTGACCATGGTCAACTTGCCAATGTTCCATTCAGCCCAGATATGGCCACCCTGAGTGCGGCGACGCACATTGGTGCCAAAGTTGCCACCCTGATCGAACTGATCCATCACATGATCGTTATCATTGTGATAGGCTTGGAATTCAATGGACTGCAGATAGTCACCATTGAAGTCATGCTCACCTATCAGGGTGAAGTTTTGGTTTTCTATGACTCTGGCTTTGTTGGCACGATCGGCATACTCCGCCTCGCCGTCAGACTTGCCGTAGCTCAGCTCCAACACAGTATCATCGCCAGGGGTCCAGCCCAGGGCAAAGTCCATATTGCGGCGGTCATAGCTCGATTGGATTGGATTGCCATTGCCATCTTCATAGTGGTCACTGGAGGATTGATTGGCATCCAGCTCCAGATAATGATTTTCATCGCCCGCAGCTAGCTCAACGATATAGTCCAGACGTTCATAGCTGCCGGCAGTCACACTGGCCCGGCCGGTCGCGTCCTGCTCGACAAACCGCTGACGGTCTTTTTCAAACAGCACTGTGCCGGCTGAGCCTACAGGGCCGTGACGTACCGTCTGTGGGCCTTTGATGACTTCAATGCTGTCGTAGGATTCGGGATAAATGTAGGCGGTTGGCGGGTCCATACGGCCACCACAGGTGCCATAAACATGCTGGCCATCATTGACAATATTAATGCGCGATCCACCCAGGCCACGCAGTGATGGGTCGCCACCGGCACCGCCTTTACGGCTGATACTGAATCCCGGAATCGTTTTCAGAAAACCGGCACCATCGTAGGCTGGCAGGGGCAGTCTGGGTTTCTTGGGATCAGTGACAACACTGAGCGGTTTACGCATCAACTCGCCGGTCACCACGATGCGCTCATCACATCCCTGCGCTTTCTCACAGGCCGGCACATCCTCTGCCCTCGCCTGTGCGACAAATCCACCCGTCATCAACAATGCCAGCAGTAATTTATTGTGTTTCATCCATTCTCACCTTGCAGTTCCTGAGGAACATATTTGACGTCAGCCTCTAAAGAGCTTGTTGGCGGTGATTCTGGATGGTCGGGCTGAAGACGACAAAAGCAAACCGGCAAACTGCGACAAGGTGTCGCACCCCAGTTGAATGCAGATCACAGGATGGGAGCTTTACATGCCATAAACAGCGCCCCTAGCCCCTAATCAGCAAGGCAGCTTACTCACCCGCATACAAACGTTAACCCTCAAAAAAATCAAGCTACCTCATTCCGCTAAGACTTAACTGAAACTTAAATTTGGCCGGATTTCACATTGCCTAATTTGAATGACTGTTCGATGTTGCGTATTTGAGCGTTACAAAAATATAACAATAAGCAGGAGATGCTATGTTCAACAAGAAACCTCACTGGTTGTTGCCAACTCTGGTTGCTTCCGCTGTGGCTTTGGGGATCAGCGGTTGTGGAACCGATGACAACCCAGCCACTGAAAACCCAATACAGGACAACCCAGCACCGGACACTCCAACCTCGCCACCAGCCCCCAGCTTTCCCAAAGATGCCATTCAGGTTGAAGCCGGCGACAACCTGACCACCCGCATTCAGGAAGCCCTGATCAACGCCCAGAGTGGCGATGTGATTGTGCTGCCAGAAGGCAATTTCAAAATTCAGTCTACCTTACTGTTTGACGGCGATGTGGACGGTGATGGGGTGTTTGCCAAAAACATCACCATCAAAGGTTATGGTATGGATAAAACCATACTGGACTTCTCTGAGGCGAACTCGGGTGATGGTATCTTTGTGCAGAATGCCGTGAATATCATTATTGAAGATTTGGCCGTCAATGAAGCCAAAAACAACGGCATCAAGCTGAAAAACACCAACGGCATTATCCTGCGCCGGGTCGCCACCATATGGGACGGCGCGCTGGATAAAGACAACGGCGCCTATGGCCTGTATCCGGTGGAGTGTGAAAACATTCTGATTGAAGACACCTATGTACGCGGCAGTGCCGATGCCGGTATCTATGTAGGCCAGTCGCAATACATAGTGGTGCGCCGCAACATCGCCAAGGAAAACGTAGCGGGGATTGAGATAGAAAACTCCAAGTATGCCGATGTCTATGACAACGAGGCCTTTGGCAACACTGGTGGAATTTTAGTGTTCGATCTGCCCATCAATAACAACAGATATGGCTCCAGCGTGCGGGTGTTCAACAACAAGGTCTACAATAACAATACCCATAACTTTGCCAACGCCTCAGCCAACCCGGCGGGCGTGCATATTGTGCCTCCCGGCACCGGAGTGATCATTCTGTCGACCCGGGATGTGGAGATTTTCAACAACGAGATCAACAATCATGACACCCTGGGACTGACGATTTCCAGTTTCCATATTGCCGAGCCGGATGTCAGTGACTTTGTCAGCAACTATGCACTGCCGGGCCAGGCCATTGAAGATGGCTGGCGCGCCACCCCGCGCAATGTCTATGTCCATAACAACAGCATTACCAACTATGGTGCCAAACCCAACGGCTACCTGATTGAAGATCTCATTAAGGGTTATGTGCTCTACCGCGGTGCCATGCCCGGCATTCTGTACGATGGTATCGGTGAGATGCTGGCCAGCTCAGGTGCAGCGCAGCAACTGGGGCTCAGGGAATTACCTTTTGCAGCCGATGGAAGCGACAACGTCTGCTTCCAGAACAACGGCGATGTCAGCATAGGCAGAGTTATCGCCAATGGCAACGTGGCGCTCAGCCCCTATGACTTCCTGTACGAATCGCCCCAGCAGGAGCTGCAAAATTGTGCCCAATTGAGCCTGCCGGTGCACACAGTCACCTTCGGTGATAAGATATTCGGTTGTGGCGTGGATGACTCAACCGAAGGCTGCGATGGTGGTAATATCGTCGGTGGTGGCGGCAGCATTGGCGAAGGCGAGGGCGGCCTGGTGGGTGACGGCAATCAGGCTCTGTGTGAAGCCTCCACCACAGGCGTGAACTGGGCAGCGCTCACCGGTGCCAACTGCCCTAACCTGTCGGACTACAACCTGTTTGCCGATCCGGCCAATCCTGCGGGGGCGACAAACTCAGGTGGTATCCCTTATGAGCTGAACACACCACTGTTTACCGACTACGCCAGCAAGTACCGTCATGTGTTTGTCCCCGAAGGCAAACAAGCCCAGTATCATGCCACCGAGGCCTTTGACTTCCCCGTCGGCACTGTCATCAGCAAGACTTTTGCACTACCGGCCAATACCGACAACCGGGGTCTTGCCAATGAAGATTTGATTGAAACCCGACTGCTTATTCACCGCCCATCAGGCTGGACCGCCCTGCCCTATGTGTGGACAGCGGATAAATCCGATGCCATGTTGGCCAAGGCGGGCTCAATTCAAGGGAAAACCGTCACCCACAAAGGTACCGCGCTGACCTTTGATTATGTGGTGCCCAGCATCAACCAGTGTAAGCAGTGTCACCAGTACAAGGCTGATGAAACCAGCAACGCAGTATTTGTGCCTATTGGCCCCAAAGCCCGTCACCTGAATCGGTTCCACGACTATGGCGGGGGTGCTATCAACCAGCTGACTCACTGGACCCAGGTCGGCATACTGGCAGGCCTGCCCGCTCTGTCGCAGGTCGATGCCCAGCCTATGTATGATGATGCCAATGTCACCGAGGTGACAGGTATGACAGATGCCCAGCTGATGAAGACCGCCAAGGGATACCTGGATATTAACTGCGCCCACTGCCACCGCCCGCAGGGTAATGCCTCAAACACCGGGCTCAAGCTGGAATACTGGCGCGCCTATGATGAGGATGGCGGCTACTCCCATGGAACCTGTAAATCACCGATAGCCTATGGCGGCGGCAGCCTAGGTTATGACCTAGTGCCGGGCAAGCCGGAACAGTCCATCACCCACTTCCGCATGGATTCCACCGAGCCGGGTGACCGTATGCCTGAGATTGGTCGCAGCCTGTCCCATGACGAAGGTGTGGCGCTGATCCATGAGTGGATTAAGCGACTGCCGGCCGCCAGCTGCTCTAACTGAGTCGTTCTTGCTACCCGTGGCATTCAAAGGGTCGGCAATTGCCGCAATACCGTTCAGTTAAGGCGAATATAAAAAGAGCTCTGCTAAAGCAGGGCTCTTTTTGTTTTTGAAAAGCAGTTCACCACGAAGCGCTCACTTCGCTCGCTACACAGAGGACACGAAGGGATAACAAAGAAAAGCTTTTCTTCGTGGTCTTCGTGGTTCAATCTTTCTCTTTCAAACGTAACGGAAACATACTAAGTGAACAGCATTGATGGTTCAACGGCTTGTCTACATCTCTGGGGAACTGCTATTAAGGCTCACAAAGTGGCCGGGCGCATGCCCGGTCCAGTGCTTAAAACTCTGGCGGAAATGGCTGACATCGACATAACCCAGTTGCTCGGCAATATCCGTGATACTTTCTTGTCCACTAAGCAAACCGGCGATAGCACTTTGCGCTCTGACCATGTCCACCAGCGGCTGGTAACCAGTGCCCAAAGCCGCCAATTTACGCCGCAAGCTGCGATCGCTCATGTTGAGACTGCCTGCCAGCTCTTCAAGCCGGGGGATCTGCGGAAAATGCTCATGCAGCTGTGCAAGCAGAATATCGATTAATGAAGGGGATAATGGCTGTGGCGCGGGGGCGCCTGCGTGGTTGAAGGAATAAGTCACTGGCAGTGCCAGCATCTGCTCGCTGACGACCCACTCGCAATAGGTTTGTTCAAATGCGAGCCTTGCCCGGGTCATTCCCCTGAGATAATCGCCGGCAAACTTTGGCACCTGAAAAGCCAGACGACTGTACTCAACCCGCACACCGGTCAATTCCCGGGCCAGTGTCAGCAGTACGCCTATGCTGTGGGTGAAAATAGTATGGTAGTGGTTCTCTTCAAACCTGCCGGTATTAAGCCAACGCATCGCCAGCTCACCTTGCTCTTCAAGCACTAAAGTGTCTGATAAGCTGCCCACCAATCTGGGCAAACGGGTGACCACGGCCAGACAATCCCTCAGCGTGCGGCAACCAGCAAAGTGCGGCAGTAAAATATCCAACCCTGCCAGTTTGTAGGTTGCACCTATTCTGGCGCCGATTTCCGGATCATTGGATAGCCTGGCCAGCGTACGCAGCGCGTAATCCACCTGCCAGACGGCAACGAACTGACTGTGCTGCACTGTATTGCTGTCAAGCCCTATGGCTCGCAAAAGCGCCTGCGCCTGATGTTCACCAAAATGCCACACCGTAAAGGCCAAAATATGCCGCAACTCAAACGCCGGATACCCCTGATCCCCTATCATTCGGTTGGCTTGGTAACTTGGCGAATCCATCTGTCTTTACCCTGCTTATTCCTGACACAACTCAGCGGCTGATTTGTGACGCGATTAACAGTTTTACCCTATCAACAGCATAAATAAAAGTCATTCCTGTTATTTGGGAACTAAAAAAGCCTGCAAAAGCAGGCTATTATATACAGTTATGTCTAAATGCAGAGCTAAGCTACCAAGACAGCTTCATCCAATCGTCTGGTCCTTTTCAGCAAACTTATTCATCAAAGCACCGGTCAACGCACCCGCGCCGTGAGCCAGCTTGTCAGACAGCTTGCGCTTTTGACGGTAATTCAACTTGATGACCTGATTATTCTGACAATAGGTCAGCAGCAGATCGTCACTGGTGGAAATTGCATCAATCAAACCCAGTTCAAGTGCTTGCTGACCATACCAATGCTCACCGGTGGCGACTTTCGCCAAGTCCAGCTCAGGACGGTAATTGCCGACAAATGCCTTAAACAGATTATGGGTTTCTTCCAGATCTTCACGAAACTTTTCTCGGCCCGTTTCGGTATTTTCACCAAAGATGGTCAGCGTGCGTTTGAAGTCACCGGCTGTGTGCTGCTCATAGTCAATATTGTGTTTTTTCAGCAGCTTATTAAAATTGGGGAGCTGAGCAATCACGCCGATGGAGCCCACAATGGCAAACGGCGCCGCATAAATTTTGTTGGCCACACAGGCCATCATGTAGCCGCCACTGGCCGCCACTTTATCAACGCACACAGTCAGCGGGATCTGGGCTTCACGCAGCCTGGCCAGCTGACTGGCTGCTAGACCATAACCATGTACCATGCCACCACCGCTTTCCACGTTTATCAGCACCTGATCCCTGGATTTATCGGCAATGGTCAGCACTGCGGTAACTTCTTCCCGCAGACTCGCGACTTCGGCAGCATCGATACTGCCTTTAAAATCCATAACGAACACTTTACCCTGCTCATTATCGTCGGCTTTTTCTGCTTCCTTGGCCTTTGCCTTTTGCGCTTTGTCATACGCTTTAAAGGCCTTCTTACTCATCAATTCCTGCTTAAGTTCATGCGTCAGATCCCGCAACTCTTCACTTAAATCGGTAATGATGAGCTCACCCTTGTCACTTTTGTGTCTGGCTGCGTTGGCCAATACTACCAGCACCACAGTCAACACTGCAGCGACCACTGTTACTGCCTTGGCCAGAAATAGGCCATACTCACTTAGAAATTCCAACATCAACTCCATTCAGGTTTGCCGTCACCCGCTTTGTCGCATCACGCAGCAGGCCGACATAAGGTACAGTATTCTATCAGAAACCCACGCCCACAAAAAACCCGACAGATGCCGGGTTTTCGTTTCAAAATGCTTTATTAGTCGCCGCAGGACTTAAGCACTGAGTCATCATTCACCAAAATGGTCGCCTGACCCAGACCGGCTGACTTGGCAAAACCGCTGACCTGGTACTGCATTTCCGCAGTAGCTGCCAGCGCGCTGCCATCAGTCACGTCATCAATCTCACTTGGGTCAATAACAGAGCTGTGGTGACCTTTGGCAAAACGTACTACACCTGAGCCCTGGGTCGTGGTATCCACACAATCCAGGCCAATGGCACGGATAAGCGGCTCAGTACCAGAAACAGGGAAGCCCTCCACTGAGTTTGGCAGCACCTGATCCGGCAGGTTGTCAGCTCCATCACCTGTCACTTCAATCAGGTGAACAGGCGTGCCGGTCGCCGCCAGCATGGCCCCATGGTTAACCGGGTCAGCACTGTCTACCGCGGTCTGAACAGCCAGCGCAAAGGCAGGGATAAAGGCTTCGTATACGGCCTGAACCAATGCAGTATATTCAGGTGTACCTGGCTCAAAACCATTGGTATTGGATTCATCAACCAGAGCCTTGAATTCATCAGTGGCGATAATGGTTTCAAACAGAACCGGACGGAAAGTCGCACTGTCGGCGAAGGAGCCGGCCAGACCGCCGCTTGGTGCCACCAAAGAGCTGGCATTGATACCGTAAGGGTTTGGTACCACAGCCTCATCGGTAGCTGGATTCACCATACCTGTGTTGGCGTAGGTGGAGAAGTTGGTGCCTACAATTCCGCCCAGGCTCAAACCCTGAACACTGATCTTGCTGATATCAATTATCTGTTGCTGCTGCAGCGCGGCCAGTTGCTGATACAAACCTGTCAGCGCCAGACGCAGACCCAGATGATCAGACACAGCCTGGCGGAAGTTATCACGAACGCTCAGAGTCGAAGCCACGTTAACAAAGACCAGTGGGTTGCCATTGATAAAGGCATCTGGCTGACCAATAACAGGGCCAAATGATGGGTCGGTCGCCGTCACCTCATAAGTGCCATCACCATTAGCATCAAATGAGCGGCTGCCGTGCAGTGGCATATCGATAGCAATTACCGCAACGCCTTGGGCTGCATAAGCTCCGGTATAGGCCAGAGCCATCTCTTTACCGCCGCCCAGACCATGCATTGCCATGACCGCTGGCCAGCCATTGGTTGGCGCTTCAAAAGGCAGCCCCTGTGACTGCAGGAAAGCCGCCAGCTTGGCGCCATTGGGCACAGCCATCAAAATATCGACAGTCTCGTAACTCTTGATCTTGGGGATAGGGTTAAACTTGGTCAGATGCTTGGTGCTGTCCACCGGGTTGCCATCATCCAAAAGCCAGGTTTTACCGGCAAGCAGGCTTGGGTTGGCCAGTGCTGCCTGCGGGTCCACACCCTGGGCAACCGCCTGCTGACCATAGTTTTCCTGACTCAGGGTACCGGCTTGCAGCGCAAGCTGAACGCCAACAGGGCTGTCGCCCTGGGCCATCCAGCGGCCGTTAATCAGTGGCTCGCCCTCAGGAGACAGACAGGCGTCGGATGAGCAATCACCGTACATGGGCAGGCGGATCTGCGACGCGTACATGTCAGCAATATCTGCCATCAGGTAAGTGGCACCATCAGCCGGGGTCAAACCTGCCGCCGTGGCGGCGCTGTAACCCAGTGGCGTCGGTGATGTGGTAAAACTTGGTGCGTATGGGTTGTTTTCAATCTGCTGAGCCATCAACAGCTTCACCGTTTCGTATACATCCGGTACCGACTGAGTGGTAAACAGACCTGAATAAATCACGGACTCAGGATCTACGCCATGGGCCGCGGCAATGCCTTTTTCATAGCTGTTTACCAGCCCCTGCAGGAACAGCTGATCGGGCGTTTCCAGCGGTAATGTATCGATATCTTCTTGCAAAGAGCGATAGGTAGGTGAAGCAGTAAAGCTGCGTCCTTCGGAATCCTTGACCACATCAGTCAGAGCATAAATATAAGATTGGTTAAACTTCAGAGGCTTAAGCGGCACCACAACAATTGAGTTACCGGACGCCTGAGTGACGAAGTCAACACCGAATTGCAGTTCGTCGCCTACCTTACAGGCAGATACCGACAGCGCGTCAGTACACTCGCTGTCTCCGGATAGCGGGCCACCGACAGTGGCTTCAAACATACGTACAGCACCAGCTTGGGCAGCAGATGCTGCGTCCACGGTCAGCTTGGTACCATCCTGAGTCGTTGCCGGAGCCAGATCGATAGAGATAGGAGACGTGGTTGACCAACCATCCAGAGCACCAAGGGCGATTTCAGGATTGAGGTAATCACCGGACTCTTCGCCCGGCATTGCCAGGGTACCGTCTTGGGTATCGTTAAAGAGGAGGTCGTTGGGAATGGGTAGTTCACCATTGGCCGGATCAAATACCATTTGAGACTCGGGGATCAGCGGCGTTGTCTCTGCTTTGATATCGTTATAAGTATCTCCGCCACATCCTGTGAGTCCCAGTGCAGATGCGATTGCTACACCCAGAAAGAGTCTTTTCATCGTTTTACCCCAAGTCTTGTTGTAATAATTTTGTTTTCACCAAAAAATTGGTCACAATAGGCAGCCAACGTAACCGTCAGCGCTGTTATTCCAGCCCTGAATTAACAACAAGTTAACGCAAAAATATATCGCTAGCCACATTTTTAATACATTCAAACCGGACCTACCGGGTTGATAGTCAGTCATTTGTTTAAAACATGTGTTAAGCCCCTCAGGAGAACGCCGTTTTGTGCGCAATCCCGAATAAAAGGAAGTCGTATCTATGTCTGAATATCAAGTTGCTGCAGATGCATTGAAAGGAAAAACCATCCTGGTAACAGGAGCGGGAGACGGTATTGGTAAAGCTGCCGCCATCGCCTACGCAGCCCATGGAGCAGCGGTTATTCTGCTGGGCAGGACAGTGAAAAAGCTCGAAGCCGTCTACGATACTATTGTGGGGGCGGGCTACCCTCAGCCAGCCATAGTGCCTCTGGATATGAAAGGTGCCACGGAACAACACTACAAAGACATGGCAGAGACCATTGAAGAGCAGTTCGGTCACCTCGACGGTCTGCTCCACAACGCCAGTCTGCTCGGTGTCCTGAGTCCTTTCGAACACACTGACTTTGGCAGCTTCAACGATGTCATGCAGGTCAATGTAACGGCCCAGGCCATGATGACCAAGGCATTGTTGCCAGTCTTGCGCAAAGCGCCGCGCGCCTCCATTGTGTTCACATCATCCGGTGTAGGCCGCAAAGGACGGGCAAATTGGAACGCCTATGCTATTTCCAAATTTGCTACTGAGGGCATGATGCAGGTGCTGGCAGATGAATGTGAAGCCTCTAGGGTCAGGGTAAACAGCATTGATCCAGGGGCGACCCGCACAAATATGCGGGCCAGTGCCTACCCAGCTGAAAATCCACTGATGCTAAAGACACCTCAGGACATTATGCCACTCTATCTGCATCTGATGAGTGATAATTCTGCCAATGAAAACGGCGGTCAGTTCAGCGCCCAGTAAACTCGCTCAAATATACCATGCCGGGTAGTAGCTGTATTTACCCCAGAGATCAGAATAAGTCCGCTATTTCGGCGGACTTATTTTTGTAACCGAAGCCACAGTATCCAGCCCGTCAGCCGCCTGTTCAATGGCAAACAACGCTTTCAGCGACTGGGATCTGCCCAGCCCCGCGATACAGCTCCGACGACAAGCTCAGCTTACCACTCCCCCACGTAAATGCTCTTTCCCTGAGCATCCCATGATTTAACTGCTGTTCGGATTGGTATCAACCAGGATTCCCGTTACAATAGCCGCCTTTCAATTGAGAGACAGGTGTTACATGCGAATTTGTGGTGTTGAATTAAAAGGCTCGGAAGCCGTGATTTGTTTGCTGAGCCAGGAAGGCGATACCTTAAATATCCCGGATTGCCGCAAGCAATCTTTTCAGGTATCCCATGCCGAAGCCACTGAGTCCATGGTGGACTTTCACTTCGCGTTCAAAAAGCTGCTGGCAGACTACAAGGTTGATGAAATTGCCCTGATCGCCCGCGAGCAAAAAGGCAAGTTTGCCGGCAGCGCGGCCAGCTTCAAGCTGGAAGCAGCCATTCAATTGTGCGATCTGCCGGTAACGCTGATCGCCCCGCACGATATTAAGGCGCAACTGAGGCGCAATCCTCCTCAGGTGGATTTCGTGGGGCTTGAACTGAAAAAATTCCAACAACCCGCCTTTGAAGTCGCTTACGCCCTGCAAATGAAAAAGATTTTCAGCAAAGACTGAGCTTCCACGCCGGCCGGGGCGTCAGCGGCGATATTTTTCCATCAGGTTACCTCATGCAATATCTCACAGGCTATGCCCTCGACATCCAGGAAAAGGTTGCAGCTTTGCTTAAATCAGGTCGGCTCGAAACTAGGCTGAAGCAACGTTACCCCCAATCCCACAGTGAATTGAACCGGGATAACTCCCTGTATCAATGTGCAATGGGGTTGAAACAAGCTTATCTGAAAAGATCTGCCCCTCTGGCCAAAGTGGTATTTGATGACAAAATTAGTCTTAAACACCAGGCACTCGGCTTGCACACCTATGCCACTCGTGTTCAGGGCAATAAAGTCAAAATCAGGAATGAGATTCGAATTGCATCACAACTCAAGCAATTACCTGATCCACTTATTCGCATGGTGTTGGTTCACGAACTGGCCCACCTGAAAGAGAAAGATCACAATAAGGCATTCTATCAACTGTGTCAGCATATGGAGCCGGATTACTTCCAACTGGAATTTGATTTGCGACTTTACCTCACGCTGTCGGAACATCAGCAGCCTCAGGATTAGAGCTGATGTCCAAAGAATACTGCGCCCAACTTGCCCAGTCGCTCGCCCTCAGTAAATAGGTGTCCAGTCCTGAAAAGCATCCCCTGATACTCCTTCACAGAAAAACAGCCTTGCTAAGGGACCGCGTCGCCATAGAGCAACACCACCAAAAGCGGAGGTTACTAGTGTGCTACTGCTCCCAAGGATTATCTGACCAAATAATTTCATTGACTGATAATGTTTTTTATTTAGACTTACATCACTTTTAAGAATTTCCTTCCCGACAAGCGGTCGGACAGTGGGTAAAGGCGGAGTTTTATGGCCAGGCAAAAAGCTGAACCCGGAGTACAGTCAGTCAGCAACACACTGAAAAAAGCCTGCAAAAAACAGGCAAAGAAGTGGTTCAAGCAACAATTACAGCAGTCAGGAAAAACTTCAAAATCCACAAGGAAATTTCTCAAACGCCGTCGTAAACAACTGGCTTCCTCTTTGCGGGCTTCGCTGCAGGGTACTCTGCAATCTGGCAAAATTCCGGGAAAAAAGAAGCTTAAACACCAACTCAAAGCACTGGCCGGTCAAAATGCTGCCAATGGCGCCGGCATACTGGCTCCGGTACAATTTATTCGTCCTGCTGTGGTCAAAGTTGCTCCTCACTTTGCCATGACGCCATACAAACGTAAGCCCTGCAGTGGCTGCCCTGCCCTTAAAGGCAAACTGTGCAAATGTGCACTTAAGGTCGAAGCGCGCAAATTAAGACAACAAAAAGCCGGCTGAACGCCGGCTTGAACATTGCAGCTTGCTCATTACAGGTAGCTATTACACCAATCCCATCTGCATCTTGTAGCTGTGTACATGCGCAAGAAAAGTATCCAACTCGTCTTTGACAAGACTCTGGGCCATGGGGATTTTCGCTGTCATGGCGTTCACCGGTCGGCCGTTGATCCTAAATTCATAGTGCAGGTGCGGACCTGTAGTTCTGCCGGTATTGCCGGACAGCGCAATCAACTGTCCACGGCTGACCTTCTGTCCTTGCTTGACCAAAGACTTGGACAGGTGCAGATAACGAGTACTGTATTTATCGCCATGTTCTATCACTATGTATTTACCGGCAAATCTGTGATTAGCCACCAACCTCACCACACCATCGCCGGGAGACAATATCTTGGTGCCAGACGGCACCGCAAAATCAGTACCATTGTGGGGCACCACCTTGCCGGTCACCGGGTGCCTGCGATTGGGGTTGAAACCGGAGCTAATAGGGTATTTCTTCTCCAGCGGATAACGCTGAAATGCCCGCGCCAGACTGTGGCCCTGCTCATCATAAAACTGGCCATCATCGGCCATAAAGGCATTAATTTGGCGGTTGCCATTGCTGATTTGTACTGCCAGCACCCGGGTATCCCCGGTCGCTTCGGCATCCACAAATTGCTCGCTCAGCAACACGTTGAAGGTATCACCGGCACGTAAGTCCCGGGTGAAATTCAGCTTGTCCTGCAGCAATTCTTCCACCCGCTGGATCTCTGCAGCGGTCAGGCCTTTCCGCTGAGCAGACAGATAAAAAGAGCCCTGAATATCACCACTGATTTCCCGGTTGCGCCAGTAACCTTCCTGGATGAGTTCGCGATAACGGTAACTGCCATCACTTTCCAGGATAAACTCCACCTGACGGGCAGGGTTAAAATACAGCTCAAGACGGGTCAGACGATTTTGCTTATCAAGGTAAAACTGTAAACGGTTTCCCGGCCGCAGAGTATCGAGCGCCAGAATATTCAAATCAGCCTCAAGCACCCGATACATGGTTTGCTGATCTACTCCGGCACGCTGAAACAAAGAGCTCAGGGTGTCCCCTTTTTCCACGACAAACTCAAAGTCCGGCTTGCCGCTAATCGCATCAATCAGCCTGGCGGTATCTTCTGTCACCGAATTAAGCTCAAGCGGCACAGCAACAGGTATATTGACCTTGTCCTGCTGGCCTGGCCACATCAGTGCTGCCCCCACCAGCAGACCGGATGTCAGCAACACCTTTTTAGAAGCCAGAGGCAAACGGTTCACTGGCAAAAACCATCTTGGTTGTTTACGCTTTTGCAAATTGCTTGTACCACTCATCAAAGGGTTTATCAACTCCCCGCCAAAAACGGGCGATAGCCAGTTTTATAGCAAAATGGCCTGATTAGGCAACTTGAATATGCTGCTGCGCCCTCTTTTTTGTGCATCGATTAACGCCCAAGCAATACAAACAACAAATAGTTCACACCAGCACAGGACCTGCAACAGGCAGTTCTGTTGCAGATGTTTTGAAACAAGCGTCCAGCTGGCTATAACCAAGCCCCGCCATTTTGCGCACTTTTATCTGCACAGAGATCCGCTCTTTCATGGCCTCCACATGGCTTATCACCCCAATCATCTTGCCCGAGGCATTGAGGTTATCCAGCGCATCCAGTGCCATGTCCAGGGTTTCGGCATCCAGCGTGCCAAAACCCTCATCCAGGAACAATGAGTCAATGCTGGTCTTGTGGCTGACCAGATCCGACAACGCCAGAGCCAGCGCCAGACTCACCAGGAAACTCTCACCACCGGACAGCGTGCGGGTATCCCGGACACTGTCGCCCTGCCAGGTATCTAGCACTTCCAGCTCCAGCTCACGGGCAGGTTTACGCCTCAGTTCATAGCGGCTGTGCAGTCGCGTCAGCTGACGATTGGCCAGTGCCACCAAATGATCCAGCGTCAGTCCCTGGGCAAATACCCGGAACCTCTTACCATCACGGGAACCAATAAGACCACTCAAGGCATCCCAGTCTTCATAATCCTCTTGGGCGGCCTCAATCTGGGCAAAGAGCTGTTGTTGCCCTTCACGTCTGCGCTGATCGTCGGCGATGATCGCCTTGCTCTCACCCAAACGCATACGACTCTCATCACGACTGGATTTCACTTCGGTCAGCCGCTGTATCAGCACCGCCAGATATTCCTGCTCAGTCCTCTGTTCACTGTCAAGATAACCTTGCTGTTCGCCCGTTCGTGTCAGCTGCTCAAGTTGCTCCCGCACCACTTTGACTTCAGTTTGTGCGTTATCAACTGATGCTTGGAGCTGTTTGCGCAGAGCCATCAGACGGTCAATCTCAGCGTCATCCAGGAGTGCCGCAATAAAGTCGGATTCATCGGCAAATTCACTGTCTGCCAGCCTCTGCTGCCAGCTCTTGCTGAGCTCAGCCTGCTGAGTTTCCAGTTGCTGGATACTGCTGCTCAGGGTTTGCTGCTGTCCCTGAGCGCTGGCCAGATTGCGGCTAACTTCAGTAGCGGCAGTTTTGGTGGACTCCAGCTCAGCATTGGCTGTATCCACAAGCTGCTGTTTACCGCTAATCAGTTCGCTTTGGCTTTGCTCTCCCGCCAAACCAAAACGCTCATCCCGATTGGCCTGTATATTCGCAGTCATCGTCGCCAAGGCAGCGGCTCTTTGCATCACGCTTTGCTCAAGCTGGGCACATTGCTTTTCAAGCTGCGGCAGGGCTCGCTCTTCAGCAAGTAACAGTTTGTCATTCTCAGCAAGCTCTGCAGTGACTCGTTTCCAGTTGGCCTGCCCGGCTTTAAGATTATCTGCCCAGGCCGCCATTTCCCCTTGAGCCGGCAAGCTCAACCCAAGCGAGGAGAGTATTGTTCTGAGCTCATCACTTTGCTGATGACTTTGACAACTCAGTTGGTTGATCCGGGATTCAAGCTCGGTAATCCCCTGCTGAATAAACTCCTGCTCACTTCCCAGTTGGGCTCTGCTGTACTCAATCTCCTTCAGTGAGTTTTGCAGGCGAACGACCTCTTGCTGCTGTTGCTGCCACTGCGCCTGAGCCGCTCTGAAACCAGACAGGCGCTCGTTAAGGGCACTAAGTTGAGCATCGCCCTCATTAAGTGCCACCTCAACACTCTCAGGGTTGTCTATCTGATACTCACTGGTATCACCCACCGAAACAAGCTGCTGTAGTAACTGTTCAAAGGCAGCCTTGGCATATGACATCTCTTTATGAATCTCCTCGCGACGCTCGAGAGAGATCTGATCTTGCTGCTGACGCTGCTCTATCATCTTGGCCAGCGCTTTGCCCTGCGCAGTGATCTCATTGACCTGCTGCTGCAGTTGCTGCCTGCGAAGCTCTGTCTCATTCACATCCAGCGCCTGATATTCATCCACCAGCGGGTGCTTGGTTGAGCCACACAGGGGGCAGGCCTGATCCACTTCCAACGACGCACGTAACTGACTGAGATTGGCAATTTTCTGCTCCTGCTCTATCAGTTTCGAGACATCGTCAAGATGAGCGGATTGTTGCTTAAACTCCTGCCTCAAATGTTCACGCTCTTGCTGCCAGCGCGCCACCTCAGCGTCAGACCCAGCCAGGGTTTGAATCAGACGTTGCTCCTCAGTATTCAGCTTCAGGAAGTCCTTAATGGGCGACTGCAATTTCATCAGCAAAGGCTGACGTTGCTGCAATCTGCCAATCTCCCGGTTAAGTCCGGCTTCATCCAACTCGCCCAGCGCACTGGCCATGGCATCGGTAAGCGGGTCACCAGCCTGATTGGCTGTTGTCAGCGCCAGCTCAGCCTGATCCTGCTGACGCTTTAATTCAACAAACCTTGCCGGTAAAGTTTGCAGGGTAGTTTGCCTGTCAGAGAGTTGACCGCTTAATTGCTCCAGCTCCTTACCTGTGGCTGCCAACTGCTGTAACTGCAACTCCCAACTGCTGATGTTGGCTTCAATCAACTCGCCATGGGGATAGGCATCCAGTTGCGCCCGCAATTGCAGTGAGGACGATTTTGAATGGGCAATCCCCTGCTGTTTTGCCGCCAGCTCAGTCTGAGAGGCTTGCTGCAACTCTTGTTCACGACTCTGGCTCTCGTTCAACTCCCGCTGGCGCTCAACCAGGTTCCGATGTTGCTCATCCAGGGGCGCCAGCTTGTCATCTACCAGGGTGCGCATTTGCTGTAACGCCATGTTGGCGTCAGCCTGCTTCACTTCAGCGGCAGTAACAAGCTGCTGCTGATCCTGCAGCTTGGTCTGCAACTGCAGGGTGTGCTCCTGCAGCTGTGTGTGAGCGGCTTTGTCCTGCTTCAGCCGTTCAGTCAACTGACAAAGAGGCTGAAAAAAGCCATTGAGTTTGGCTGCAGGTTCTGCCCTTGCCAGTTTGTCCAGCTCAGGTTTATTTTCATCACGCCTTGCCAAAGCCTGAGTGAGCAACTGCTCAAGATTTGCTGACCGTTCGTGGAGCTGGATAAGCTGTTGCAGCCAGTTATGGCAATCCTGAGCCCGCTGGACTTTCTGCTCAACCCTAGCCAACTCCTGCTCGATGGCCTGTTGCTGCTCAGACAGGGCTTGCAACTCTGTCTCAGACTTAAGCTCAACTCCTTCTGCACGGGCTTTAAGATTGGTCAGGTGCTGCTTGCTCAGGCTGAATTTCTCATACACCTGCTCTGAGATAAGGCCGTAAATCTCAGTACCTGTGAGCTCTTCCAGCAGATCGGCTCTGTCTCCGGCATCCGCATTGAGGAAGGCGGCAAACTGCCCCTGAGATAACATCATGGATTTGGTGAAGCGGGCAAAATTAAGGCCGGTAATGCTGTCCACCAGCTCATTTTTACGCTTCACCTGAGAGGCCAGGATCTCATCGCCGTCATCACTCAGCTTTGCCAACTCCACCAGGGCATCCTGCAGGTTACCATCCACCTTGTTTCGGCTGCGTCGCTGGCTCCAGAATGCCCGGTAAGCAACACCTTTAACTTCAAACTCTACCTCGGCCAGAGATTCCGCGGTTCCCCGGGTCATCAGCTCATTTGAGCTTTTGGAGATAGTCGATAATCGCGGAGTCTGGTGATACAACGCCAGACAGATAGCATCCAGAATGGTGGTTTTACCCGCCCCTGTTGGGCCGGTAATGGCAAACAGCCCGTTATCCGTAAACGGAGGCTGGGTGAAGTCGATTTTCCACTCGCCTTTAAGTGAGTTGATATTTTTAAATCTGAGGCTCAGGATTTTCACGCATTCAGCTCCTTACTCTCACCCGCGTCTTCATGGATAACAGTTTCCACCACCTGACGATACATCTGCTTCATACGCTCCAGTCTTGCCTGCTCCGTCTGGGTATCAAAGTGCTCCAGGCTCAATCTGCGTTCAAACACCTCATCGACACTGAGTTCGCTCAAGGTCTCCTGCTCATCCGCCGCCAGCGCGGTCTGACGTTGACGTACCCGCTTAAGCTGCAACACTTCCAGCGGCTTTCCTTCCACCATTTTTTGCACTCTGGCCTGCAGATCAGACAGGTACTCCTGAGTTTGCACTTCAACCGAAAGCCACACACTGCCCTCGTCCGGCAGTGTAATTGCCTCTAACTGATCGGCGATAGCTTCAAGATCACCTTTAATGACCAGCATCGGCTGGAATACGGGGACGGCAAGCTCTGTTACGGATGACAAACCACCTTCAGCAAATTCCGCCATCAATACCAGCTTGCGGCTGCCAAGCTCATCGAAACTCAAACAGATGGGAGAGCCTGAATATCGAATATGCTCACTCTTGGCCACCTTTTGCGGCCTGTGAATATGACCAAGGGCGATATAATCCGCTTTGGGGAAAGCATTGGCATTGAAGGCATCCAGGGTGCCGATATAGATATCCCGCACCGACTCACTGCTGCTGGCGCCTACTGTGGTCAGGTGGCCGGTCAAGAGCACAGGTAATGGCTGGTCAGTCGCCTGTTTGGCAGCCTCAAAAATCGCTTCATAGTGAGCCTTAATCGCTTCACCCAGTTTGAGTTGTTTCTGACTGCCATCCTCACCTGAATCACTGGTAATAAGGTCTCTGGGCCTGAGAAACGGCACAGCCCCCAGCACTCCCGCCGGATGCCCTTGCCTGTCATTAATTACAAACACCTGCTGCTCAATCTCAGCCAGAGCGCCGGGGATAACCTGAGTGCCCAGGCACGCCAGTAGCTGCCGGGATTCGCCCAGCATGGCCACTGAATCATGATTGCCACCCAGCACAAACAGCTGACAGCCAGTGCCCTGTATCTGCACCACAAACTGGTTGTAAAGTGTCCGGGCATAACTGGGGGGCGTGCTGGTATCGAAAATATCCCCGGCGACGATCAGGGCATCTATCTGGAAATGTTTAATTTGGGCCAGTAACCAGTCAAAAAAGGCACTGTGTTCAGGCTGGCGGCTTTTGCCATAAAACGACTGACCAAGGTGCCAGTCGGAGGTGTGCAGAATGCGCATGGGTCAGGTTTTCCATTACAAAAAGTCTGCCACGTTCGACAGACCGGAAAAATTGCCCCTAGTATGAGGTGAAATACTGCGAAAACAAAATTCAAGAAACACAGATCCCGCCTGTCAGGCGAATTGTTGATACAGGAGTTTGGCACTCATCAACAAAGAGGTAGTCAGCACCAAAGGCTTAATGATTTTACTGCCCTTGGTGACCACCATACGCGAGCCTGCTGTGGCTCCCAGTGCCTGTCCAAGCAGCATCAGCAGCCCCAGTGTCCAGATCACCTTGCCGCCCAGTGCAAAAAACAGCAAAGACGAGATATTAGCCGAGAAGTTCAACAACTTGGCATGAGCTGTGGCCTTGGCCAGACCAAAGCCGGCCAGCATGACAAACGCCAGCGCAAAAAAACTGCCGGTGCCGGGGCCAAAGAAACCGTCATAAATCCCTACCCCCAGCGCAGCGGTAAAGGAAAATGCAGTAGGCGTTAACACCCTGTTTTTGTCATCGTCAGTCACTTTGGGAGAGAACATAATATAGGCGGCGATACCCAGGATCAGAAAAGGCAGCAGCACCTCGAGCACACTGGTATCGATTTGCTGCACGACTATGGTACCGAGCGCCGCACCACTAAAGGCACAGGCAAGGGGCAACTTTAAATCCGACAGTTTCACCATACCCTTGCGGATAAAATAAAGGCTGGCAAAAAAACTGCCACCACTGGCCTGCAGCTTATTGGTGCCCAGCGCCGTTGCCGGTGGCAACCCGGCCCACATCAGCGCCGGAATGGTCAGCAGGCCGCCACCACCGGCAATCGCATCGATAAATCCTGCCACCGCGGCGGTGGCAAACAGCAGCACAGCGATCTGCAGAGTCAGTTCAAATTCCATGAGTACTTTAGAGAAACTTATTATTGGATACTAATGGTGAGTATTAGACTGGGTTTTAACCTTGATGACAAAGGAGAATTTTTCGTTAAACTGTGAAAAATTCTCACACGACAAGAGTACTGCTTTGTCCTCTTTACCACCACTGAATGCCGTGGTTGCCTTTGAAACCGCTGCCCGACACCTGAGCATCAGCAAGGCCGCCGGCGAACTGTTTGTAACCCATGGTGCCATCAGCAAACAGATACGGGTGCTGGAAGCCTTTCTAGGGTGCGAACTGTTTATTCGTGAGCACAGAAAAATCACTCTTACCGCCGCCGGCCACCGTTACCTGCCTCATGTGCAGTTGGCCCTGCAGACACTGGGAAGCGCCACCAGCGAACTGAAACAGCAGCAAGCCGGTAGCGGTACATTGAAAATCAATGTACTGCCCAGCCTCAGTATTCAATGGCTGTTCCCCCGACTGCAGGAGTTCAGAAACCAGTACCCCAGGCTGTTTGTGGACCTGTCCATTGGTGATTTTGAACTGGACTTCCACCGCCAGGACTATGACATCGCCATCCGTTCAAGCAAAAAACCACCGGCAAATTGCCATTTCATCAAGCTGATGGATGAAGAGATGTGTCTGGTAGCAGCGCCTGCGCTGGCCGCCAGACTCAATTCCCTGGATGATCTGAATCAGATGACACTGCTTAAGCACACCAGCCGCCCCAGTAACTGGAGTGACTGGGCCAAGCAGGCAGGCGTCGCTCTGACTACAGAAGAAAAATTCGGAGTAGAACACTTTTACATGTTGGCACAGGCTGCGGCCAGCGGCATGGGCGTAGCACTGATCCCCCGCTTTTTTATCGAGCCACAACTGGCCGACGGCAGCTTGGTTATTCCCTTCGATATCCCGTACCGCAGCGATTACTGCTACTACCTGCTCACCCCCACCAGACACAAAGACAAAGAGGACAAAATTCAGGCCCTTACCCAGTGGCTGCTGGCACTTGTCGCCCCCTACCGCATTACCAATGAGACTGCAGGCCAAACTGGAGCAACACAGGTGCGTGGCTGAATGCAAATAATTGAACGCCGAAGTTTTCGGATGCCAACAAAAAACCACCCGAGGGTGGTTTAGGATTATACTGCAGGCAGGCTTTCATCAATGATGACAGAGGTCGCCACACTCGTGGTCTTGGTCATCGGCAAACTCATCGTCGCCATCCTGATGTTGCATCACACCCCAGCCGTCGGTCATACCGTCGTATTCAGAGGCAAAGTCATTCAGCGCCACTTCACGCTCAACAATGACGTTATACTCAGGTACCATGTTCAGGGTGACAATCAGTTCCCATTTGTCCAACTCTTCGTTGAAGTTGATCTCCAGTTCACCCTGCTCTTCACGGGTAACCAGATCTTCCAGAGCCGACTCGGCATCACGCTTGTCATCGAACACCAGGAAGAAATCTACATCCAGCGCTTTGCTCAGATCTATACCTGACTCGGCCATGGCCTGCAGCATTTTGCCGTTATCGTCATCAGGAAATTGCATATTTGGCTCCACTTTTTGCATTCATCGCAACAGTTGCACCCGGGCAGATTACTGCTCGGTAACCACACGTAAGTTCACACCCTGAAATTGCACGGTATCTCCCTCCACCAGCTTCTTGCGCTTATGGGTTTCCACTTCACCGTTGACCAATACCCGGCCTTCACCGATCACATGTTTGGCTTCACCGCCACTCTCTGTCAAACCTTCAGCTTTCAGCAGCTTGTACAGTTCAATAAATTCATCCCCGGCGCGCAGGGGAAACAGCACTTGATCACTCACTCGATTTTGCCTTGGCTAATTTCAACTGCCGCAGTATACCTCATCCAACAGCACGGCAACATCCTGATCCTGCGAGCAACGCGGGAAAACAACTAACTTTGAAGCAATAGTTCAGCGTTCACTGGCCACCAGTCCCATAACATATTCATCAACCCAGCTGTCGCCGATACAGTAGTGGGAACGCATCAGCCCTTCCTGGCTGAATCCGCATTTTTGCATCAATTTCATCGATGCCAGATTTTGGATTGCGCAACTCCCCACAAATTTATGCATATCGTAGCGCAGGCAGGTCCAGTCAACCATGGCTTTGAAACTCTCACTGGCATCGCTTTTTCCCTGCTGAGCAGGCATCACCATATAGCCGACTTTGACCCATTTGCTGAAGGCATCCTGGCAATAAAAAACGGCAGAGAGCTGCCGTTTTTTATTGCTTATCAGACGATCAACCGCGGCTGGTCACTTCCAGCAAATGGTAACCAAAGGCGGTCTTTACCGGCCCCTGAACTTCATTCAGCGGGGCGGAAAACACCACACGGTCAAATTCAGGCACCATCATACCCGGGCCAAATGAACCCAGATCGCCGCCCTGGCCACCCGATGGACAACTGGAATGGGCCTTGGCCAACTCACCAAAGTCTGCGCCATTTTCGATCTGTTGTTTCAGCTCAAGACACTGCTCTTCTGTGTCTACCAGCAGGTGTCTTGCTGTTGCCTGTACCATAAAACTCACTCCTTTATATTGCCCGAAGGCATGATGGACACCGGACTCCCCCGCTCCAACAAAGATAAGGTACTACCATCCGACGCCAGACTACCGCGGCCGTGCGCGCGTGCGCAGTTTACCACAATCTGGTCAGTATAAGGCTGACCCATAACAAAGCCAATTATTCAGCTTTCAAATCACAAATCATGTGTTGAGCAGGTTGCATCATGCTTCACCCAGCGTCGCGGAGTCAGTCACTCCGGAGCCGATGCCAGAATGGCGCAGTCGGTGTTTTTCAAAATAGTTGTTCACCGGCAATGCCATTCCGGTCTCATAACTGAGCCTGATATTCATGAAGCGGACCTGAGTACCGGCTACATTCACCTTTACGGTCAGCAGAACCAGCCTGAGCATCCCCGACTCAGCCACCACTTTCACTGATCTTGGTCTCTGAGGACTGCGAAGCCAATAGCCATAACCCCGGCATCGGGCGCGCCGATGCCGGACTCTAGGTGCAGTTTAAACAGTCCTGTCATCCCCAGTTGTTTATCAAGACCATCACCAAGCGGCTGCACCACAGGCGGGTATCCTCCATCCGGTAACCATCGTCAGTGAACATAAGGTCGATTTCAGCACCGTCAAAGTCATCGGGAAGCCAGGGCGGGATTCTACTTTGTGCAATATTTGAACTCTTACTTCCTCTACGCGAAATCTGATGCTTACAGAAAAGCGATAAGCGGCAGATTTTACAAAGAAGCGTCAAAATTGGATGCTATTTACACAAGTTTCAAGGGGATCCCGCCCTGTCGGGAAGCGCTATCTTCACCGCATCGGGCGAGTTTTCCTGCCAGCTAAAATGGCCCCTGGGCGCAACCATCTCAGAAAAACCCTGCAGCTGCATAGATAACAGTGAGGTTACCGGCGCAGGTCATCAACAAATACCACTGATCAGCGCCAGCGGCTGAGCTATAGCCTTCCAGTCGCTCCGAGCAACTGGCATATTTCATGACATTGGCGAGCAACTGTGCCTTAGATATGATAGCTGTAAGCCTGCGCAGAGCATGCACGGGACTTATTCGCACCTTCACTAAGGCAAACTGCCCGATAACAATCAGCCAACCGGTACATCAAATTCAATAAAATAATGGACAAAACATGAATACCGACAGAAAAATGTAAGCCCTGCCAAGCAGGGCTGTAAATACCGCAATGTATATCAGGATTTCTGCGATGCAATCCAGCGGTCGATTTTTTGCTCCATTACGGCCAGTGGCAAAGAGCCTGATGTCAAAAGTTGATCATGAAACGCTCTGATGTCAAACCTATCACCCAATTGCGCTTCGGCGCGGGCGCGCAACTCCAGAATCTTCAGTTGTCCAACCTTGTAGCTCAACGCCTGACCAGGAATCGCCATGTAACGCTCGACTTCTGCCACTATGTCAGACTCAGCCATGGGAGAGTTATCTTTCATATACTGAATGGCCTGCTCACGACTCCAGCCTTTAGCATGTAAACCGGTATCCACCACCAACCGCATGGCCCGCAACATCTCATCAGACAGTTTGCCAAAATACTGGTATGGGTCGTTAAACAGCCCCATTTCGATCCCCAGATACTCGGCGTACAGCCCCCAACCTTCTTCAAACGCGGTGTAACTGGAAAAACGCTGGAAGTCGGGCACGCCCTTAAGCTCCTGCTTAATTGCAATCTGGAAATGATGGCCCGGCGCCGCTTCATGCAGTGACAGCGTCGTCATGCCCCACTTAGGTTGAGCCTTGAGATTGTAAGTATTGATATAGAAAATCCCGGGGCGACTGCCATCCACAGCCGGTGATTCATAGGAGGCACCGGCGGCACTCTGCTCCCTGAAGTCCTCAACAGGTTTCACCACATAATCAGCCTTGGGCATCACATTGAAATACTGAGGCAATACCAGATTAATCTTATCTCTCAATGCCATATAACCATCAATCAGATCCTGACGGTCGGAAAAGAAATACTGTTGTTCACTGGAAAGGGAGTCGAAAAAGGCGTTAAGTTCTCCTTTGAAACCTACCTGCTCACGCACTTTATCCATCTCTTTGAGGATGCGGGCAACTTCATCTAATCCCACCTGATGGATCTCATCCACCGGCATAGTCGTGGTCGTGTGACTGCTGGCCAGATGCTGGTACCAGAGCTTACCGTTGGGCAGTCCCCACCAGCCATCGCTGCCACGGGATTTGGGCAAATAAACAGTGGCGAAATACTCCCTCAGCCCGGCCAGGGCAGGCAACAAACGCTGACTTATCATCGCCTTGTACTTTGCCTGCAACGCCACTTTGTCAGTATCTGAGAAGTTTTCCGGGATATTGGCAACCGGGTTCCAGAAAATACTGTCCTCGGGCGCTTTTCCCAGCTGCGCATCCAGCTGAGGTAATATGCGCTCTACCAATACCCTTGGCAGCACCACCTTGCTCTCGATGCCCTCATTCATACGAACCTTGGCCTGTTCAATCCAGCCAATAAATCCATCAACCCTGCCCAGCCAGTCCTGGTAGTCCTTGACCGTATTGAAAGGTTGCGCAGTTTCGCCACTGCCCAGCTGGATCATGGTGATCACCAGGCTGTAAAACTGGTTCATTGGCATAAATCGCTCTGGAAAGGTTTCGCCGACCAATTCAGTATTACGATCATATTCAAACAGATCGTAACTTAGCTGCAATTCAGGTGGGAGAGCCGTTCTGTCTATTTGTTGCAACTTCGCCAGATAGTTTTTGTTCAGCTCATGACGTCGCTTTAAAAAATCATCAGACAGGTAATCACCGAACTGACTGTTATAATCCGATACCCCGACATAGGTCGCCATGATGGGATTTAATGCTAGATAATCGTTGAAATACTGCTTAACCAACGCCTGATAAGCCTGCTCAGCCGTTTGAGAGGCTGCACGTTCAACAACCGTTTCATTTCCCTGATTGGCGACCTTAGTTTGTTCCTGATGCTTGTCACCACAACCACCTACAGCCAATAACACAGCAACAGATAATGCTGATTTAAACCCCGATGTTATTTTATTCATTGTAATTTTTCCTATTTACCAAAATGACTAACTATACTTTCTGTAATAGGACAGAAGGAGACACCCGATGATACATTCATTCAGAAACTCTGCATTCCGGGACCCGGAAACCGGTGTCTACAACCAGATTTACTTCCTTGAAGTGCTTAACCGTAACTGGCACATACACCTGCGCGACCAAGACCAATTAACGCTGGTATTTCTGCGTCCTCACTTACATGAAACCTATCATCATCCAGGTCTGATGGAGTCCCTTACTTCCGAAATTCAATCATGCCTGCTTCGTGCCAACGATATCATTGCACGTCTGGACAATGACTTGTTTGCCATTGGACTGTTCAACACCAGTGACCACGGTACAGAAATCGTAGTGGAAAGTGTGGAACAGTGTATGGACCTATTCGTCAAGAATTATGAGCGGGATCACAGCTTCAGCCTGGGCTACAAAATTGCCGCAGTTGGCTGCTGTCCTACCCGTAACAAGTCTCTGGAAACCCTGTTCGAACGGACTCATCAATTGAGTGGCGAGCTGGAACACAATGCCAATCAACATCTGATAAGCAAATTCTAAGGAAGGTGCGAACCAGTTCTCGCACCGCTCTGGCTGACGTGTTTGCCCTAAAGCCCCGAAGGGCGAGGCTGACAGCCCTATCTGCTTGGTTGCCGCTCTCGCTAAGGACTCAGGCCATTAACGTCGAGCTGCATCGCGCAACTCGGGGATGTCATCACTGGCAGAGTACGCACGGGAGATATTTGCACCTTCCCTAACTGAATTTCAGTGACAAAAAAGGCCACATCAAGTGGCCTTTTTACTTGGCTTAACATCAAAGTGTCACGTTGTTGATACGTGCTTTCTCTTTGATATAGCTGATATAGCTCTTGGCATTTTTGGCTGTTTTACTGTCGTTGGCCGCACGCTGCATATAAGTGTATGCAGACTTGTACTGCTTCAGACCAATGTAGGCCAAGCCCAGCTCAAAGTAGACTTCACCCTGGTTTTTCACACCCGAATTCACAGCCTTCTTGAAAGCTGCGATAGCAGGTTTGTAGTCCCGTTCGATGGAGTAGAGACGACCTTGCTTCAAGTAAATGTCGCCATCGTTGTCGAATGCCGCTGCTTCACCATAATAGCCGGCAGCAGTCTTCAATTCCTTGGCCTGATGGTAAAAACGGGCCAGTTGTTCAACGTTGGCTTTATCTTTCTTGATATCACCGGACTTCAGATGCTTCTCAAACACTTTGGCAGCCTGATAAGGAGCACCCTGCTGAGCCAGCAGCTGAGGCAGACGTTTGAGGTTAGCCTCAGTGGTCAAAGCACCCATCTTGTACGCCAGATCATAGGTGACCGCAGCATTATTATAGTCTTCAACCAGCAGATAGAACTGCGCCAACTGCACCCACAGAGTTTTGTCCGCCGGGAACAATTTCACCATGGTTTCAAGCACATTGATGGCGTTTTTGTACTGCTTCTTGTTGTAATAAGAAGTCAGTTTCAGTTGATACAGACCTTTATCAGGCTTATCAGTATACTGAATCGCTTTATCTGCAGCAGCCAGAGTCTTGTCCCACTCTTTAAGCTGGCTGTGTGAGACGGCAATCCGGCGGTAAACCTGAGAGTCTTCTTTTTTACAGGTGAATTCCATCCACTTGTAATAGTACCCAACGGCTTCCTTGAACTGCTTCTCACCAACCAGAATATCTGCATACAGGCGCATGGTTTGGCCATGGTCAGTACCACCCAGTACGTTGGCGTCAACAGCCTGTTTCAGATATTTCAGCGAGGTATCCATCTGGCCTTTTTCGGCGTAGAAGTTACCCAGCATCCGAGCCACATAAGCCTTGTCGAACTTATCTTTTGGATTGGCTTCCAGCAGAATAGTAATGGCCTCATCAAGATTGCCGTCCTGATAAGCCTGAAAAGACTTTTGTACCTTCTTGGCACTGGACTGACCCACTGCCTGAGACTTGCGCTTGTCGATTGGACAGTCACCTTTAGCTGCCAGGACAGCCGGTGACGCCACAATGGCGCCACCTGACAAGGAGAGCAACATCGCAGCGGCAAGTTTGTTCACTTTACGCATTCACAATCTCCTTAGCCTTTATTGAGTTTAAAGTCCAACTCGACAGTCATGCCTGGCTGTTTGATAGCTTTACCATCAACAATCTTAGGCTTGTACTTCCACTTCTTCAGTGCACGCTTCGCCTCACGGTCAAAGACACGTCTTGGCTCAGACTTGATAATCTTAATGTCTTCCACACCACCAATTTCGTTAATGGTAAAGCTCAGCTGTACCCAGCCTTCTTTGCCATCACGTGCCGCAGCCACAGGATATTGAGGCTCGATACGTACGATAGGTGTTGCATCACCATCACGGGTCATCATGTTACCCAGCTTAAACCCGGTGTTGGCCGAGCCCGCCTCAACAGCACCCATGTTGAAAGACATGGAGCTATCAATGTCGGAAGAAGCATCCGGTGGAGTCGTATCAGGCTTTGGCGGCTGCTCCGGTGGTGGTGGTGGCTTAGGTGCTACCCTCGGTTTCTTCTGCGCCGTTGCATCCTGTTTATCCATAGTAATCTGAATAACAGGGGATTCTTCGCCGACTTCGGCGCGCTTGGCGCCTCCGCCGATCAAGAACGCCATAAATACAAACAGAGCAAATGTGATAGCAGCACCAATGAGTATTGATACTATTGCTCTAATCATATTATTCGTTCCCCGCTGATACCGATATCTTGCTAATGCCGGCAGCCTTCACCTGATCCATGACCTTAATCACCAGACCGTGCCGAGCTTCTTTATCCGCCTGGATAAGAACCGCAGCTTCAGGTGCTTCAGCCAACATACGCTCTACGTTCGCAGTTACACGCTCAACATCAACCTGACGGTTTTCCATCATGATGATGCCGGTCTTGCTCACACCGATAAAGATGTTCGCAGATGGCTTCTTGGTTGCAGTACTGGCTTCTGGTTTGTTGTAGTCCAAACCTGATGGCTTCACAAAAGATGTCGTTACGATGAAGAAGATCAACATGATGAACACGATGTCGAGCATCGGCGTCATATCGATTTGCGCTTCTTCATCCATCGTTGAGTGCTTTTTACGTGCCATATTTATTCTCTCTTTAATGATGCGGCATGCTGTCTTTCAGCTTTTCAAGACTAATTTTCATCTTGGCGTCCAGTCGGGTACTGAAAAATACCCCGGAAAGCGCCGCGACCATACCAGCCATGGTTGGCATAGTCGCCATCGAGATACCTGCCGCCATCATGCGTGCATTACTCGTTCCATGAATTGCCATTACGTCAAACACGCTAATCATACCGGTTACGGTACCCAGCAGACCTATCATTGGACAGATGGCCACCAGGGTTTTAACGAGCAGCATGCGTGCGTTCAAGTCTTGCTTAGCTTGGGATACCCAAGCTTCACGGATGCGGTGTGCATACCAGGAGGTATTTTCCTCTCTGGCTTCCCATGCAGTGATAATTGCTTTGTGCTGCTTTGGCGTGACAAAGGTCAGATACCAATAACGCTCAAGCATTAACACCCACATTAAGAACAACACTGCCGCAACCAGCCAGAGGACATCGCCCCCGGAGGCCATGAAGCCCCTGACGGAATCCCAAACATCCATCAGGATTAGCATCATTACTTAGCCCTCTTCTCAGCGTGCTCAGCTACAATACCGGCGCTCTGCTCTTCCAGGATCTGAACAACAGACTTGGAGCGTGCAACCACAATGGCGTGCAGTAACATCAGCGGCAGTGCAGCAATCAAACCCTCAACGGTAGTTACCAGCGCCATAGAGATACCACCCGCCATCAGTTTTGGATCACCGGTACCGAACAACTGAATGCTCTGGAAGGTTGCAATCATACCGGTTACGGTACCGAGCAGACCCATCATAGGCGCAATAGCAGCGAATACTTTGATGATAGAGATACGGGTTTCCAGCGCAGGCGTTTCTTTCAGGATGGCTTCATCCAGCTTCAGCTCCAGAGTTTCAACGTCAACGTCTTGGTTTTCCCGATAAACTTTCAGGACACGACCCAGAGGGTTGTCACCTGGGTTTTCCAGGTTCTTACGTTGAGCCTTAACTTTGGCAGAAACGATTGACAGAGTGATCAGACGCTCCAGTGCAATCAATGCACCCAGTACCAACAGACCAATAATGATGTAACCGATTGGACCACCGGCTTCGATACGGTCTTCAATAGAAGCTTTCTGAGTAAAGATGTTCAGCAGCACACCACCTGTCAGGTCAACATACAGGTTTTGAGCCGTCCCTGCTGAGGCAGACTCAAATGGAGCAACAGTACTGACTACATATCCGTCAGGCTGCTGAGACAGCTCCTGGATCAGACCCAGTTCAGGGTTGAATACCACGTATTCGCCATCAGCCAGCAGGTTGAAGGTACCAACACGGGTAATGGTGGTGTCACGCACGTTACCGTCAATACCAGTTACCTGGCCCTGGAACTTGACAACTTTGCCACTTTCAACCATTTCAAACAGCTGGTCTTCCCAGAACTTTTCCAGTTCTTCGATTTTTGGCAGCTGCTTGCGGGCACCCAGTTCAGCGATGAAAGCTTCACGGCCTGGGTACTGAGCGCTAATGTTGGAGCCAACCAGCTTAGCAGCAAAATCACCGGCTTCGCCTTTAACTACACCGAACATTTCACCCAGGTCACCCTGAGCGGTTTTCAGGTCTTCTTCTAACTGAGCAATCTTGCGCTCATTGTCGAGAAACGCCTGGTTCAGATCCTGACCACGCTGACGTTCAGCAGCCAATGCGTTTTTTTCACGCTTCAGCAATGCGGCTTTATCGCCACGAACAGATTTAAATTCAGCTTCACGCTTGGCATTTTGCTTGGCCTGAGAGTTACGATCAGATTGAACTTGCTTGAGCAGCTGTTCAATGTTCTGAGGCGCGTTTTCCGCAACAGCACTGGCAGAGCTCAGAGCAAATGTCGCCGCCACGATGGCAGTAGAAATAAACTTCTTCATTATTGTGCAGCCTCCGCAGCTGGAATTGGTAAGGAGAAGAGATCTGGTGCACCCTGCTTGCGAGCCATACGAATACCTTTGGTCAACTCACGTAGGTATGAGTCATCCAGCGGATCCCAGCTTTGGGTTTGCTGGTTGTACATCCAACCAGACTTCTGATCCAGGCTCTCGGCATACAAGCTAACACGGCCCAAATTCAGGAAGTCAACCAACACTTCTTTACCATCAATATTCAACTGACCGGTTTCAATGCCCAGGAAGCGACCATATTCGCGCTCTATGTTATAGGCATCCAGGATCAGACGATATTTTTCTGCCAGCGTTACTTCAGCGGTGTTCAGCAGTTTCTTGAGGTTCTCAACACGCTCTTTACGGATCTCAGTGTTAAACGGCAGATCCAAGGCCACAAACTGATCCAGCGCTTCTACCATTTTGAACATCAGAGGCACAACGCCCTGACGCAGACGGTCAACACCGTTAATGTCGTCCTGAATGGACTTCATTGTCGCTTCCTGATCGGCAACCAGGCTGGCCAAATAGTCATTGTACGCCTTGAGGGATTCACGCTCATCAGCCACTGAACTGTATTCGAACAGCATATCCTGAGCCTGGTCAAAATACTTATCAACCGTCTTTTGAGATGCTGCCGCTTGAGCATGAATCTTGCCATCCGCTTTTTGCACGTCGGTAAGAGGGTCTGCAACGACTGAGTTGCTGATGGCAAACGCTAGGGCACCAACCAGTGCAGTAGCGATTTTTGTTCTATTACTTACCTTGGACATAGTTCCCAACCAATTTGATATGAATTAAAAAGGTTAAACTCGCGGGCTGTGTGCGATTTGGCAAACAATGCCACTGGCAGTCGCGCCTTTGAGCATGTCTTTATATTGTGATTGTTTGTTTTTTGTTAAGTATCCTATACCCTTGCGGGGAATAGAGCCGGAGGCATCATTTCACAAAATGTTGACTTGTGTCAACAATATGCCGCAGCAGTAAAACTGTATGAAAAATGCCTTTGACGCGGGATTATCACAAAACGGTGATTTTTTGAACTTAATCGTTTTAAAAAGTCAGTTGTAATCATGTTCTCATACCAAGCAAACAAAAATTAAACGCCATGTTTTATCTGAACTTTATATATAAAATCTTCAGTCAAACCTGATTTATCTACACTGGATTAGCCATTAACGTTTAATCTAATTTAGTGAAGTAAAAAATATATTATATCAATCAGTTTTTCACCATTACCTGTGCTATGGCCAAACAGGAAGGTTGCTGATTTGAAAAGCCATAAAAATAGACGTTGGAATTTCAACCTGCGTTTTGTTAACGATGAAATGCCTATACTTGTTAATTTTTAGATATGCGCTTGCTGTACCAGAATGGTAAACAGTGACGAGCACTCTGGGCTGTTACCCATTCGCAGGCGGGTAATCAGCTCAACACCGCTAAGGAAGGTACGAAAAAGTCCCGTGCGTGCTCTGCCAGTGATGGCAACCTCTAGATGCGCGTCGCAGCTCGACCTTAATGGCCTGAGTCCTTAGCAAGAGCTGTAATCAAGCAGATGGGCTGTCAGCCTCGCCCTTCGGGGCTTTCGGGCAAACACGATTGCTGTGGTATTGTGCTTTGAAAGGCAACCCACCTTGCTTCAGCTGAATAACTTGAACTCGAATTTGCCCGTAAGCCAGAGCGGTGAGAGGACTTGTTCGCACCTTCCTTAATTCATGGCGTTAAATGCAGGTTATTGTTTAATCTGTGAAAAAATATTGATTGCGACACAGGATGCAATGTCCGAATGACAGCATGACGCCTTTGAGTCGGGCAATGAAAGGGGATCATTGGAAAGTGGCAAGGGGCCTGGCAGCCCCTCAATAATCAATCGAACAGCTGATCGGCGACAAATGGATTACTGCGTCTCTCTTCACCAAATGTCGATAGCGGACCATGTCCGGGAATAAAGGTAACCTGTTTTCCCAGAGGCCATAATTTGCCGGTAATAGACTTTAACAACTGACCATGGTTTGACCCAGGAAAATCTGTTCTGCCAATGGAGCCGCGAAACAAAACATCCCCTACCAGCGCCATATCTGTGTCCTTCTGGTAAAACACGACATGTCCGGGAGTATGTCCAGGGCAATGCAACACATCGATATCCATTTCACCCAAAGACAAACGATTACCGTCTTCCAGATATTGATCAGGCTCAAAGCTGGCGCACTGAGGAAATCCAAAAGTCTGACTCTGATGAGGCAACTCTTCGAACAGGAATTTATCAGCAATGTGAGGACCATAAATTTGCGTTCCGGTCGCTTCAGCCAATTGCTTCGCCGCCCCAACATGGTCGATATGACCATGGGTCAAAAAAATCTTGTCCAGTGTAACGCCCTGCCGGGTTAACTCAGCCTGAATTCGATCCAGATTGCCGCCCGGATCGACGACCGCCGCTTTTTTGGTGACGTCACACCACAACAGGGTGCAGTTTTGCTGAAAAGGGGTTACGGGAATTATCAGATATTTCATCAACTCATCACTCATAAACGGCATTCTCCACCAGACTACGTCAAGTCAATACCCATGCGCCACTGTAAATATCACATAACTGAGTAAATATCTGCCTTACCTTTCACGCCCAGGGCGAGATCGCGAAGGTTTTTAGCGACTCCATCAGGGTTGATGATCGATTCTTGGCAGTGATCTTATACTCCCTTTTGAGAGTGGATCCCTATGTATTTCAAAGCGCTTCCACCCATTTCGGCATAATTGATAGTCCTCGTCAATCGGCCAAACAGACCTCCCCTTATCCTTGACGTTTTTGGGTCACTTTATGTGCCGTAATCGCCGCCGCTGAAGGGTGGGCTGATATTCGTATATATGCTGATGGGCATCATAATTGCTTTAACAACAAGGTATTCTAGTCGAAGGAGTCCCGGCAGATGATTGCCCGGACAAACAAGCTCTCTA